>CAVJLQ010000056.1:0-12073 GCA_963650435.1 Alloprevotella sp.
GCTCCAGGGCCTCCATGGTCTGGAACCGGGCGGCCAATATCTTGCCCGCCTTCTGCCCCACCTGGCGGATGCCAAAGGCGTAGATCAGCCGGGACAGGTCGTTTTCCTTGGAACGCTCGATGGCCGCCAGCAGGTTCTGGGCAGACTTTGTCCCCATGCGCTCCAGGCCGGCCACGTCCTCTTCTTTTAAGAAATACAGGTCGCCGGGGGTCCTGATCAGTCCGGCGTTGACCAGGTTTTCCACCACGGCCACGCCCAGACCGTCAATATCCATGGCGTCCCGGCTGGCGAAGTGGGTCAGGTTGCGCAGCAGCTGGGCGGGACACTCGGCCCCCGTACAGCGCATATGGGCGCCGTCCTCGTCCCGCACCACCGGCGCCCCGCACACAGGGCAGGCCGTGGGCAGGAGATAGGGCTGCGCCCCCTCGGGCCGCTTGTCCGTGACCACGGAGAGCACCTCGGGGATGATCTCCCCCGCCTTGCGCACCAAGACGGTGTCGCCGATGCGGATGTCCTTCTCGGAGATAAAGTCCTGATTATGCAGCGTGGCGCTGGTCACGGTGGTCCCCGCCAGCCGCACCGGCTCCAGCACGGCCTTGGGGGTCAAAACCCCGGTGCGCCCCACCTGGACCACGATGTCCAGCAGCTTAGAGGGCTTGACCTCCGGCGGATATTTATAGGCCGCGGCCCAGCGGGGGAATTTTGCGGTGGAGCCTAAAAGCTGCCGCTGGTCCAGACGGTCCACCTTGATGACGGCGCCGTCGATGTCGAAGGGGAAGCTTTCCCGCCCCTCTCCGATCTCCTCCACGCAGGAAACGGCCTGCTCGATGGTTTCACAGCTGTAATGGGGGATGACCTTAAAGCCCTTGCTTTTCAAATACTCCAGCGTCTCTCCGTGGGTCTGGAACTGGACGTTCTCCGCCCACTGCACGTTGAACACCGCAATGTCCAGATGCCGGGCGGCGGCGATCCTGGGGTCCTGCTGACGCAGGGAGCCGGCGGCGGCGTTCCGGGGATTGGCGAACAGGGCCTCTCCCCTGCGCTCCCGCTCGTCATTCAGGGCGTGGAACACCTTTTTGGGCATATAGACCTCGCCCCGGACGATCAGACCGCCTTTGCTGTCAGGGATGCGCAAGGGGATCGACTTTATGGTGCGCAGGTTCTCCGTCACGTCCTCCCCCACCTGGCCGTCCCCCCGGGTCGCCCCCCGGACGAACAGGCCGTCCTCATACTCCAGGGCCACAGACAGACCGTCCACCTTGGGCTCGGTCATATATGCCGCGTCGGGCACCGTGCCGCGCACCCGCTGGTCGAAGGAGCGAAGCTCATCAAAGTCAAAGACGTCCTGCAGGGACTCCAGGGGCACCCGGTGGGTCACCGGGGCGAAGGAGGATACGGCCTCTCCCCCCACCCGCTGCGTGGGAGAATCGGGGGTGATGGTCTCGGGGTGCTCCCCCTCCAGCTCCTCCAGGCGGCGCAGCTTGTGGTCGTAGTCATAGTCGGACATGGTGGGCCTGTCCAGCACATAGTACTCGTGCCCGGCCTGCACCAGCTCCCGGCGCAGCTGTTTGATCTCAGACAAATAGTCCATTACGGATCTGTCCTTTCCTCACATTGAAATCGGGAGATAAAACGGGGAAACAGCGCCCGCAGCAGCAGAAACAGCCAGAACCCCATCAGGGATCCGGCGGTATTCAGCAGCACATCGTCAATGTCGCTGCTGCGGCCGATGAAGAACTGGATGAACTCGATGGCGCAGGAGGAACACAGTCCCGCCAGCAGCGAGCGGTACCAGCGGGGCCGCCGCCACAGCAGCGCGGCAAAAAAGCCCACCGGGAGAAAGATGCCGATGTTGGCGATGACCAGAAACAGCACCCAGCCGCCATACAGGCCCCGGCGGATCTCGCTGAAGGGGATCAGCTGAAGGGTATTCCACTGGAGGTCACGATCCACCGGGGGAAACAGGGGCCGCTCCCCGCGGGCCGCGGCAACCCAGCGGCTGACGCTCCAGAAGTTGGCGGGAAATAGGGTAAGGGCGGCCAGACCGGCGCAGAACAGTGTGAACAGCAGGAGGGCATGCTCCCGGGATGGCGGGCTGTACAGCCCCATACGGGCCAGCCGCCGGTGCCGCCGGGGCCTGGCCCAGGACCAGATGGGCAGGGCCAGGCACATACAGGGCAGCATTTGAAGAAAATAGCTCCAGATATGCTCAAGGCTCCAGCTCAGGTGGGACATCAGCTCCATAATTCGCTCCCATCTTATGGTTCAGTTTCTCTCCCAATTCAAAACGGTGTCGGGCACCTGCCCCACGATCACCGTCTCCGCCGCCAGGATGCGGGTCTCTACAGTGGTCTCCAGGGGGCCGCCGGGCAGCAGCACCTTGATGGGGACGTGGACGTTCAGCCAGATCCGGTGGCAGGTCTGATTGATCCCGGCGCTGACGAACTGGCTGTCAAAGCTGGTCTCCACTGTGCCCACCCACAGGGCGCGCACCTGGACCGCCGGCCCCCTGGCCCACAGCAGGTCGGAGTCCAGCAGGCTGCCCACCGGGACGGCCAGGCTGGAGGTGCGCACCCCCTGCACAGCGGTGAGAACGGTGCGGCCCAGCTCGGTCTGAAGGCGGCCCATGGCCGCGGTCTGGGCGGTGATGGCGGCGATGCCGCCGGAATCGTCCCTTTGCAGGGTGACCAGGTCGCCGTAGGTCACGCTGCGTGCCTCAAGGTCGGTCAGGACGGCGTCCTGGATGGCGGAGGTCACCTGGTCATGGATCTGCACCTGGGCCGCTGCCTCCAGCATGGGGCGCAGCCGGGCGCGGACGGAGCGGATCGCTGTCAGGCTCAGCCCCACGGCTACGGCGAGGGTGAGCAGGACGTATCCCCGGCCGGAACAGCGGCCACGGACGGGGCGGCGGCCCCTGAGACAGCGCAGTCTGATCCACCACCGGCCCATGCTCTCACCCCCTCGGGTCAGAGTATGACCGGCACAGCTTGCCCTATTCCCCCAGCAGCTCCTGGGCCGCCAGCAGGATGCCCAGTTTACCGGACTCGAAGGTCAGGCCGCCCTGGAGATAGACCGTATAGGGCGGGCGCATGGGCGCGTCGGCAGACAGCTCGATGGAGGCGCCCTGTACAAAGGAGCCGGCGGCCATGATGACCGGGCTGTCGTAGCCGGGCATGTCCCAGGGCTCCGGCGTGACAAAGGAGTCTACGGGGGCGCCCATCTGGATGCCCTTGCAGAATCTCTTCAGGGGCTCCGGAGCCTTCATATGCAGCATCTGGATGATGTCGTGGCGGAGGTCGGTGGACTTGGGCTGAGCCTCATAGCCCAGCAGCTCCATCACCCGGGCGGCAAATACGGCGGTCTTTACCGCCTGGGCCACCGTGTGGGGGGCCATGAACAGGCCCTGATACAGCAGCCGGTTCTGCCCCAGGGTGCAGCCGCACTCGCCGCCGATGCCAGGCACGGTCAGGCGCATGGCGGCCCCCTCTACCAGGTCACGCCGCCCCGCCAGATAGCCGCCGGTGGGGGCCAGGCCGCCGCCGGGATTCTTGATGAGAGAGCCCACCACCAGGTCGGCCCCCACATGGGTGGGCTCAATGGTCTCCACAAACTCGCCGTAGCAGTTGTCCACGATAACGGCGGCATTGGGGTTGGCCGACTTGATGACCCGCACCATCTCGCCGATCTCATCCACGGACAGGGAGGCGCGGGTGGAGTACCCCTTGGACCGCTGGATCAGAACGACTTTCACGGCCGGGTCGGCGGCGGCTGCCGCCATGCCCTCCAGGTCAGGATTGTTGTCAAGGAGTTCCACTTGACGATACTCCACGCCGTAGTCTTTTAGGGAGCCGTGCCCCTTGTCCGCCACGCCGATGGCCCCCAGCAAGGTGTCATAGGGCGCGCCTACGGCGGACAGCAGCACGTCCCCCGCCTTCAGGGCGCCGAACAGCGCGCAGGCGATGGCGTGGGTGCCGTTGACGAACTGGATGCGAACCAGAGCGGCCTCGGTGCCAAAGATCTGGGCGTAGATCTCGTCCAGCTTGTCCCGGCCCAGATCGTCGTAGCCGTAGCCGGTGGTACCGGAGAAATAGGCCTCCGCTACCCGGTGGTCCTGAAAGGCCTCCAGGACGCGGCGGGTATTCTCGGCGGATACGGCGTCAATATGGGCGAACTGCTCCGCCAGGTCGCCCATGGCCTGCTGTCCCACCTGGGCCACATACTTGGATATTTGTAAAGGCATAATACTTTCTTTCCTTTGCGATCATTGCTTTTTTGTTGGACGGATAGCGGCCCGTTCACAGCTTGGCCTGGGCAAAGGCGACGGCCAGATCCACGCAGGACTGGATGTCTGCCAGGTCGGCCATTTCGGTGGGGGTGTGGATATACCGGCAGGGGATGGAGATGCCGCCGGTGCGTACCCCGGTGCGGGTGACGTGGATGGGGCCGGCATCGGTCCCGCCGGCGCGGATGATGTCACGCTGGACGGCGATCCCTTTGTTCTGGGCACACTGCTCCAGGGCCTTGACCACCTCCGGGTGGCAGATCACGGAGCTGTCCATCACCTTGACAGCGGCGCCGCGGCCCAGCTTGCAGGTGCCGTACTTGGCGGAGCCGGGGGTGTCGTCCACGTCGGTGACGTCCACGGCTATGCCGTAGTCGGGATCCACCGACCAGGCCGCCGTTTTGGCCCCCCGGGTGCCCACCTCCTCCTGCACGGTAAAGACGAAGTACAGGTCGTTTTCGCAGGGGCCCACCTGCTCCATCGCCTTCAGCAGGATGGCGCAGGCGATGCGGTCGTCCAGATAGGGGGAGATCACCCGGCCGTTGACCTCGGTCACGGCGGTGTCATAGACAGCGGTATCCCCCACCTGCACCAGAGAGCGGGCCTGCTCCTCGTCCCGGGCGCCGATGTCGATATAGCAGTCCTCCAGCTTCAGCTTGTCCTCCGCCTTTTCCTCGACCACCAGCACGCCCCGCACGCCGTTTTTGAAGCGGACGGGGGTGTTCAGCACGTCCTTGGGAGAGATGCCGCCCAGCTTGCCGACGCGGAGGAAGCCCTCCTTCTCGATGTGGGTGACGATGAAGCCGATAGAGTCCATATGGGCGGCAAACATGATCTTGGGGCCGCTGCCCTTTTTGTGGGCGACCAGGCTGCCCATCACATCCGCCGTGATCTCGTCCGCCCAGGGGCGGGCCAGCTGGTGGATGACGGCGCGGATATCTCCCTCGTCCCCGGAGGGGCCGTGGGCGGAATCAAGCATACACAGAATTTCAGTCAGTTCCATGAAGATCTCTCCTTCTCAAAGCTGCCGGGCCTGATCGGCCAGGAACAGCCGGGTCAGCTTCAGCATGTTTTCAAAATCGGCGATGCTGCCCACGCTGCTGGGGGCGTGAAGATACCGGGTGGCGGCGGACATGGCGGCCACCCGCACGCCCTGCTTGGTGCGCTGGATGGTGCGGGCGTCGTTGCCCCCGGCGATATACTCCTTGGTCTGCCAGGGGATGCCGTTGTCCTCCGCCAGGCGGCGAAGATCCTCGAACAGGTCTCTGTCATAGATGGTGGCGCCGTCCATGTAGGAGATGACAGGCCCCTTCCCCGGGGCGCATACCCGGCGGTGGTCGTCCACACCGGGCAGGTCGGCGGCGGTGGTGGTCTCCAGCACCAGAGCCACGCTGGGGGTGACGGAGAAGGCCGCGCCGAAGGCGCCCCGGGTGCCCACCTCCTCCTGGGCCGTAAAGGCGAAGGTCACATCCAGGGGCAGGTCCTCCTTCAAAAGCTCCAGCATGATGGCGCAGCCGATGCGGTCGTCAATGGCCCGGGCCTTGAAAAAGCCGTCGCCGAACTCCTCCGGCTGGCTGACAAAGCTGCCGTAGGTGCCCGGAGGGGCCAGCTTCATGGCCTCCTCCCTGCCGGACGCGCCGATGTCGATATACAGCTTGTCCGTTTTGGGCACCTTTTTCAGCTCTGCCTTATCCGTCAAATGGATGGCCTTCAGGCTGATGATGCCGGGCACTCTGTTGTGGCCCAGGGCCACTGGCTTGCCGATGGCTACCCGGCGGTCTACCCCGCCCACAAAGCCGAATTTCAGAAAGCCCTCATCGGTGACGTGGGTGACGATGATACCTACCTCGTCCATGTGGGCGGCCAGCAGCAGGTGGTCCCCACTGGACCTGGCCCCCTTCTTGAATACGATCAGGTTGCCCAGGGCGTCGGTACGGATGGCGTCGGCGTAGGGCTCCGCCTGGGCGCGGAGAAAGGCGCGCACCTCCCCCTCGTCCCCGGACACGCCGTTGAGGGCGCACAGCTGCTTCAGCAGATCAAGCATAGGTGGGCACCTCCTTCCCCAGGTCTTTGATAAAGGCCGCCAGCAGGCGGGCCGTGGCGTCCAGGTCGTCCCGGTGGACGGTCTCCAGCGGGGTGTGCATATACCGCAGGGGCAGAGACAGCACCGCTGTGGCCACCCCCTCCCGGCTGACCTGCAGATCCCAGCCGTTGGTGCCGGAGTGGCCGGGCATGACCTCCACGCTGTACGGGATGGACAGCTCCTCCGCCTTGGCGCGGAAGCGGTCGGCCATCCACTGGGTGCAGTTGGGCCCCAGACCAACGGTGGGCCCGCCGCCCAGGGGGAAGGTCTCGTCCTTGGGGGCGTCCGGGCTGGCCCCGTGGGTCACATCCACGGCTACGCACAGGTCGGGCACGATGCCGTAGGCCGTGGTGATGGCCCCCGTACCGTGGACCTCCTCCTGCACGGAGCCGACGATGTAAAGATCCACGTCCAGCTCCTCCCCCAGCAGCCGCTGGGCAGCGTCAGCCAGAACGGTGAAGCAGGAGCGGTCATCCAGAGCCTTACCGCACAGACAGTGTTCCCCAAGGGGGGCGCAGCCCGCGCGATAGACCGCCGGGGTGCCCACGGGGATGCGGGCCTGGGCCTGCTCTTGGGACAGCCCCACGTCGATGAACAGCTCCTTGATGGGCAGGGACTTGTCCCGCTCCTCGTCAGACAGTACATGGGGCGGCATACAGGCCACCACACCGGTGATGGGCGGCTGGGTCAGGATGGTCAGCTCCCGGTCGGGCAGCATCCGGGGATCCACCCCGCCCAGAGGGGCGAAGCGGAGAAAGCCCTCCTCGTGGCCGGTGACGATAAAACCGATCTCATCCAGATGGGCGTCCAGCAGCAGCCGGGGGGCGTTCTCCTTCCCGCAGCGGCGCACAGCCACCACGCTGCCCATCTTGTCGATCGTCACCTCGTCCATGATGGGCCGCAGCAGCTCCGCCGCGGCCTGGGCCATGGGCCCTTCAAACCCGCTGGGGGCGCCCACGGCGCACAGGCGGGCCAGTGTCTCCTGATAGTCCAAGTTCAGTCCTCCTTACAGCTGTTCCACCAGCTCTTTGAACTTTTTGCCCCGCTCCATAAAGTTCTTAAAGCGGTCAAAGGCGGCACAGGCGGGAGAAAGCACCACCACGTCCCCGCTCCGGGCCTTATCCCGGGCGATGTTCACCGCGTCGGCCAGGTCGTCGGCCATGACGATCTCGATGCCGCTGTCCGCATAGCTGGGGGCCTGCTCCACCGCCTGGCGGATGGCCTGGGCGGTGTCGCCGGTGAGGATCAGCAGCTTGACGTGCTGGGCCACCTCGTCGCCGAACTGGGTGAAGGGGATGTGCTTGTCGTAGCCGCCGGCGATCAGCACCAGCTTCTGGTCGAAGGAGTGCAGACAGGCCTGGGTACGGGTGGGGCTGGTGCCGATGGAGTCGTTGTAGTAGCGCACGCCGTCCAGCTCACGCACCAGCTCGATGCGGTGCTCCACGCCGGTAAAGCGCTGGGCCACCGCCCGGACGCACTTGTCGGGGACGATGCCGTCCACAGCGGCGATGGCGGCCATATAGTTTTCGATGTTGTGCACACCGGGGATGCGGATCATGGGCAGGGGCAGCACCTCACGGCTGCCGATGTCGTTGGTCAGCCAGATGGCGTTGTCCCGCAGGTAGACGCCCCCGTCCTCCAGCTTCTCCTTCCGGCTGAACATGGTGGGGGTGCACTTGGCCGTCTTGGCCAGCTGGCGGGTGATGTCGTTGTCCAGGTTGAACACTGCCCGATCGTTGGCGCACTGGTGGCTGAAGATGTTGGTCTTGGCCTGGGTATACTCCTCCATGGTGTGGTGGTAGTCCAGATGGTTGGGGGACAGATTGGTGACCACGGCGATGTGGGGGCTCTGCTGCATGGTCATCAGCTGAAAGGAGGACAGCTCCAGCACGGCGTAGTCGTCGTGCTCCATGCCGGACACATCGGGCAGCAGGGGCCGGCCGATGTTGCCGCCCACATAGACGTTCTTCCCCGCCTCCTTCAAAAACTCGGAGATCAGGGTGGTGGTGGTGGTCTTGCCGTCGCTGCCGGTCACGCCCACCAGAGTGCAGGGGCACAGCTGGAAGAACAGCTCCATCTCGGAGGTGAGCACGCTGCCGTGCTCCACCGCCTCCTTCACCTCCGGCGTGTTGGGGCTGAGGCCGGGGGTGCGGAAGATCAGGTCGAACTTATACAGCTTGGTCAGGTAGTCGGGGCCAAGGCGCAGGCGGGCGCCCAGGCTCTCCAGCTCCCGGGCCTGCTCCGAGATCTTCTCCCGGGGGGCCTTGTCGCAGACGGTGACCTTCAGCCCCGCCCGCAGCATCATGCGGATCAGGGGCGTGTTGCTGACGCCCATGCCGATGACGGCGATGGACTTTCCCCGCAGGGTGTCAAAATATTCCTGGATCGTAAGCATCGCAGAATCCTCCTTGCAGCAGTACGATGGATCGATAAAAGTGCGTCCCTGTACGGACGAATGGAAAGCTATTTTATTATACTACCATATTGTCCTGCAAAATTCAATTAAAACCCTTTGACACAGGGCCTATTTTCCGCTATGATAGTGCGGTAAGCAGACTGGACAGCCGCGCGGGCGGGGCGAAAGGCCCGTCTGTGAGGAAAGTCCGGGCTCCGCAGGGCAGGAATAACGGGTAACACCCGCCGGGGGCGACCCCAGGAAAAGTGCAACAGAGATATACCGCCCGTCGTCGCAAGCTTCCTATTCTTTTACAGTGTGCATCCCCGTCCCCCCACTCTGCAAGAACCCAGCGAAGCGGTGGTCCTTTGCGGAAACGGAGGAACAGCGGAATGAGTGAGTCCCGCCGTGAAACGGCGGGGCGAAGGATATGGAGCTTGTGACGACGTGGTAAGGGTGGAAAGGCGAGGTAAGAGCTCACCCGGCGGCTGGGAACAGTCCGCCGCTGTAAACTCTATTCCGGAGCAACGCCGTGGAGGGACATACAGGCCGGCCCGGCCGTCCCGGGGAGGCGGCTTGAGCGTATCGGCAACGGTGCGTCGAGATAGATGGCTGTCTTAAAAGACAGAACCCGGCTTACAGGTCTGCTTATAAACGAGCGGTGAAGACGGCAGCGTCTTCACCGCTCGTTTATTGCCGTATGGAGTACGGAGATGAAAAGGCCCACGGCCCGCCAAAGCGGACCGTGGACCTTTTTGCTTGTTTTTATTCCTGATCCCAGTTGTGGTACACGTTCTGGACGTCGTCATTGTCCTCCAGCAGGTCAATGAGCTTCTCCATGTTCTTGATGTCCTCTTCACTGGTCAGCGTGACATAGTTCTGGGGCACCATGCGCACCTCGGCCTCCAGGAAGGTGTAGCCCTTGGCCTCCAGAGCGGCGACCACATCGTTGAAGGCGTCGGGGCTGGTGGTGATCTCGAACACATCGTCGTCGGCCTGCATATCGTCGGCACCGGCCTCCAGAGCGTCCATCATCACGGTGTCCTCGTCCAGGTCCTCGGCGTCCATGACGATGACGCCCTTCTTGTCGAAGGACCAGGACACGCAGCCGGTGGCGCCCAGGCCCTTGCCGTACTTATCCAGCAGGTGGCGGACCTCAGGGGCGGTGCGCTGGCGGTTATCGGTCAGCGCCTCTACGATCACGGCCACGCCGTTGGGGCCGTAGCCCTCGTACACCACGGACTCGAAGCTGTCGGTATTGCCGGAGCCCAGCGCCTTGTCGATGGTGCGCTTGATATTGTCGTTGGGCATATTGGCAGCCTTGGCCTTGGCCACCACGGTAGCCAGGCGGGAGTTGTTGGCGGGGTCGCCGCTGCCGCCGGTCTTGACGGCCACGATCATTTCGCGGGCGATCTTGGTGAAGATCTGAGAGCGCTTGGCGTCAGCCGCGCCCTTGGTTTTCTGTATGTTGTGCCACTTGGAGTGTCCGGACATAATATCGTTCCCTTCTGTTTGTTTGCCCTTGTCATTCAATGGTAAAAACGCGGAAAAATTATACCATTCTTTTCCGTGTTTGACAAGCCCTCTCCGGGCGTTTCATGATTTTTCCGGTTTACTTCTTGCTGCGGTCCTTGTTGGCCACCTTCACCCGCAGGTGGGAGCCCTCGCCGCACTTGCCCTTCTCGTCGTTCACCACCAGGTCGAACCACATCTTGCGGCCCTCGATGGAGCGCAGGGTGGCGGTGGCGGTGACCTTCATGCCCACGGGGGTGGGGGCCAGGTGGCGGATATGGGCCTCGGCGCCCACGGTGGTCTCCCCCTCCTCCAGATACTCCTTGGCCAGCTCCAGGGCGCAGGCCTCCATGAGGGAGAGCATGTTGGGGGTGGACAAGATCTTAGCCCCGGCAGTGCCGATGCGCTTGGCGCACATATCGTCTGTGACCGTCCAGGTCAGGCTGTGCTGAGTGGGTCTATTCTCCATATTCTCCATTGTTAATTCCTCCACGTAAATAATTTTTTCAAGCCGGTCTTACCGGAATGGTTCCTCATTGATGTCCAGGGCGGCCTTTCGGTGGACCGCCATAAAGTCGGGGGCCAGGTCTGGGTGTGCCTCACAGAAGGCGTCCCGGATGACCACAGGGTTCAGCCCCGGGTTCTGGGCGGACAGCACCAGATCCAAAGTGATGTCCCTCTCCCCTGCCGTCAGCGTCCAGTGCCGGATCAGGGGGATGATGTCCGTCTCCGTATAGCCCAGCTTGGCCTTGTTGGACTTCTTCTTCACCACCAGGCTCTCCCGGCCCAACAGCTCCCGCCAGGCGGCCTCCGCTCCCTGGGGCACGCCGTTGTCGTAATCCAGACGCACGATGCAGTTGAGATAGGCCAGCTCCTTCAGTTTGTTCTCTGCCGGGTAGCAGGCCTGCACGGAGATCCCCTCCGGCAGCGCGGCGTTCATCTTGTCGGGCAGGTCCTCATAGGTGGCGCCGCCAAGCAGGACGAACTCCATGATCTCACACTGGCTGGAGTAGCCCACGGACAGGGGCAGGGCGATGGAGACAAAGGGGTGGGGGTTGAAGCCCTCGGTGTGCTTGATCTGGATGCCGGCCCGGAAAAAGGCGCGCTGAAGGGTGCGCATCAGATCCAAGTGGGAGATGAACCGGGCGCGGCCGGTTTTGGAAAACAGGATCCGGTCAGCCACAGGTACGCCCCCTCTCCAGCAGCTTGTTGGCCCCGCAGGCGGAGCAGCGAGTGCGGCAGTCGGGGGTGGTCACGGACTGATAGCACAGCTCCCGCTCATGCCACAGGAAGCTGCGGCTGACCCCCACGCTGGGCACCGCCCAGGGGAACACTTCGTCCTTGTCCCGCTCCCGGTGGGCGTAAAAGTCGCCGTTCAGGCCGCAGGCGGCCAGGGCGTCCGACCACCGCTGGGGGTCGAAATACTCCGACCAGGAGTCCATTTTGGCCCCATGCTTCCAGGCCCATTCCAGTACGTCGGCCAGGCGGCGGTCCCCCCGGGAGAAGACGGCCTCCAGATAGCTGGTCTGGATGTCGTGCCAGTTATAGGTGATAGAGCGGTCGCGGCGCAGGGCGTCCCGCAGCAGGTCCACCCGGCGCTGATACTCCTCCCGGGTGATCTGGGCCTCCCACTGGAAGGCGGTGTGGGGCTTGGGCACGAACCAGGAGGTGGATACGGTGATCCGCACCCCCCTGGCACGGTTGGGGGTGCACTCCCGCCAGGCGAAATAGACCTTGCGGGCCAGGTCGGCGATGCCCAGCACGTCCTCGTCCGTCTCGGTGGGCAGGCCCAGCATGAAAT
>CAVJLQ010000057.1:0-2892 GCA_963650435.1 Alloprevotella sp.
CCCTGGCCTGGGCGGTGGCCAGCGTGAGCGCGGAGGAGATCGACGCCACGGACATCCTCAGCGCCCGGATGAAGGCCATGCAGCTGGCCATTGACGGCCTGTCCCTGTCCGCGGACTTCGCCCTGATCGACGGCAACCGGGACAAGGGCCGCTCCGCGGCCATCGTGACGCCCCACCGGTGCGTCATCAAGGGGGACTCCCTGTCGGCCTCCATCGCCGCGGCCTCTATTCTGGCCAAGGTGAGCCGTGACCGGTATATGGTGGAGATGGCGGAGCGGTATCCCCAGTACGCCTTTGAGCGGCACAAGGGGTACGGAACGAAGCTGCACTACGAGCGCCTGGCCCAGTACGGCCCCAGCCCAATCCACCGCCTGACATTTTTGAAGCCATGACCGGGGGAGAGAAGCGGCTGCTGGGCCGCTGGGGCGAGGAGCTGGCCGCCCGGGAGCTGGAGAAGAAGGGCTACCGCATCGTGGCCGCCGGGTGGCACTGCCGCTTCGGCGAGATCGACCTGATCTGCCAGGGGAGGGGCTTTCTCTGTTTTGTAGAGGTGAAGCTGCGGCGCACCGAGCGCTTCGGCACGCCCGGCGCCTTTGTGGATGCCCGAAAGCAGGAGAAGCTGAGAACATCCGCCCAGCTGTATCTGGCCGAGCACGGCACCGATCTGCAGCCCCGGTTCGACGTGGTGGAGATCCTGGCTCCTCAGGGGATGGACACCAGGGCCCCAGTCGTCCGGCACATAGAGAATGCCTTCTGATCTTCTACGGAATGCTTGACCGGCGGGGAAGAAGCTGTCATAATGTAAAAATGATCTTCGCCGGCCCTCATGCCGACAAAGGATACATGGGATTTTTCCACAGAAAGGTTGGTTTTGAAATATGCAATACGTCAGCACCCGCGACTGTCAAAAACACTGCTCCGCGGCCCAGGCCATCGTACAGGGCCTGGCTCAGGACGGAGGTCTGCTGACCCCGGTCAGCCTGCCCCGCCTGCCCGAGACGGCGCTGAAGGAGATGACCGCCATGTCCTATCAGCAGCGGGCGGTCTATGTGATGCAGCTGTTCCTGGAGGACTTCTCCCCGGAGGAGCTGACCGCCTTCGCCGCGGCGGCTTACGGCCCGGCCAAGTTTGACACGCCTGCCGTTACCCCCGTCCGCACCCTGGATGGGAACACCCACTGCCTGGAGCTGTGGCACGGCCCCACCTGCGCCTTCAAGGATCTGGCGCTTCAGATGCTGCCCCACCTGCTGACCGCCTCCCTGAAAAAGACGGCGGAGGACAAGACGGTGTGCATCCTGGTGGCCACCTCCGGCGACACGGGGAAGGGCGCCCTGGAGGGCTTCCGTGACGTGGACCACACCAAGATCCTGGTGTTCTATCCCAAGGACGGCGTGTCCCAGGTACAGCAGCTGCAGATGGTCACCCAGGAGGGCGATAACGTAGGCGTGTGCTCCGTGGTGGGCAACTTCGATGACGCACAGACCGGCGTGAAGAAGCTGTTCAATGACGAGCAGCTGCGGCAGGAGCTGGCCCAGCGGGGCTACTTCCTGTCCTCCGCCAACTCCATCAACTGGGGCCGGGTGCTGCCCCAGATCGTCTATTATATGTCCGCTTACTGCGACCTGCTGAAGGCGGGCAAGATCGCGGAGGGCGCGCCCATCAACATCTGCGTGCCCTCGGGCAACTTCGGCAATATTCTGGCCGCCTATTTCGCGGCGGAGATGGGACTGCCGGTGGGCCGGCTGATCTGCGCCTCTAACCACAACAACGTCCTGACCGACTTCATCCGCACCGGCGTATACGACAGGAACCGCACCTTCTACAACACCATGTCCCCCTCTATGGACATTCTGGTGTCCAGCAATCTGGAGCGCCTGCTGTACCTGCTGACCGGGCGGGACTCCGGCCAGGTGCGGGACTATATGCGGCAGCTGGCGGATACCGGGCGCTACGAGGTGAGCGGCGAGGTGAAGGACAAGCTGCAAAGCCGTTTCAGCGCCTACTTCTGCGACGACCGGGAGACCCAGAAGGTGATCGGTCAGATCCACAAGAAGTACGGCTATCTCATCGACCCCCACACCGCCGTGGGCTTCTCCGCGCTGGAGCAGTACCGGGCGGAGACCGGAGACGACACGCCTGCGGTGGTCGCCTCCACGGCCAGCCCCTTCAAATTCTGTGACAGCGTTCTGGGCGGCCTGGGCGTTCAGCCCGAGGGCCAGGGCCTGGATCTGCTGGATCAGCTCAGCCGGGTCAGCGGCGAGCCTGTGCCGGCGCCCCTTGCTTGTCTGCGCAGCAAGCAGGTGCGCTTTACTCAGTCGGTGGAGAAGGACCGCATGGTGGATGCCGTGCTGTCTGTGCTGAGGTGACAGATGGCCCTGTACGCCATTGGAGACACCCACCTGTCCCTGGGCTCCAACAAGCCCATGGACGTGTTCGGCCCCGGCTGGGCCGGATATGTGGAGCGATTGAGGGAGGGATTTTCCGCCGTGTCTGAGGAGGACACGGTGGTGCTGTGCGGCGATCTGTCCTGGGCCATGAGCCTGGAGGAGGGTCGCGCGGACTTTGCGTTTCTGCAGGATCTGCCGGGCAAGAAGCTGCTGCTGAAGGGCAACCACGACTACTGGTGGTCCACCGCGGCGAAAATGCGCCGGTTCTGGCAGGAAAACGGCTGGGACAAGCTGGACATCATCCACAACGGCTGTGCCCTGTACGGGGACGTGGCCCTGTGCGGCACCCGGGGCTGGTTCTATGAGGAGGACCGGGGAGAACAAAGCGCGAAGATCTTCAACCGGGAGCTGATCCGGCTGGAGGCCTCGCTGAAGGCGGGGGGAGAGGGCGAGAAGTTCTGCTTTCTCCACTACCCGCCCCTGTACCAGGGGTACCGCTGCCAGG
>CAVJLQ010000058.1:0-2577 GCA_963650435.1 Alloprevotella sp.
AGGCCGCAGGAGATGCCGGCCACGGGGGCCTTGATGGGCACACCGGCGTCCATCAGGGCCAGGGTGGAGCCGCAGATGGAGCCCTGAGAGGTGGAGCCGTTGGAGGACAGCACCTCAGACACGACGCGGATGGCATAGGGGAACTCGTCCACAGAGGGCAGCACGGGCACCAGGGCGCGCTCGGCCAGGGCGCCGTGGCCATACTCCCGGCGGTTGGTGGAGCGGGGCGCCTTGGCCTCGCCCACGGAGTAGGGCGGGAAGTTGTAGTGGTGCATATAGCGCTTCTCGGTCTCCTCCCAGATGGTGTCCAGCTTCTGAGAGGCGGCCAGGGTGTTCAGGGTACACACGGACAGCACCTGGGTCTGGCCGCGGGTGAACAGGCCGGAGCCGTGGACCCGGGGCAGGACGCCCACCTCGGCGGCCAGGGGACGGATCTCGTTCTTGGCGCGGCCGTCCACGCGGTGGCCCTCCAGCAGCCAGGCCTTGACGATCTTCTTCTGGAACTTATAGGTGAACTCCTCCAGGTACTGGTCCATATCGGGATGCTCTTCCAGATACTTCTCGTGCCAGTGGTCGATCATGGCGTTCCAGCGCTGCTCGCGCACGTTCTTGTCGTCGGTGTCCATGGCGGCCTTGGCCTCGTCCATGAACTCGGTGGTGATCTTGTCGAACAGCTCCTGGTCAAACTGGGCGTGCTCGTACTCCATCTTGGGCTTGCCGATCTCGGCCACGATCTGGTCGATGAAGTCGATCTGCTTGCGGATCTCCTCGTGGGCCTTCACGATGCCGGCGTACATGATCTCGTCGGGGATCTCGTCGGCGCCGGCCTCGATCATGACCACCTTCTCGCGGGTGGCGGCCACGGTCACGTCCATGCGGCTGGTCTTGCGCTGCTCCTGGGTGGGGTTCAGCACGATCTGGCCGTCGCAGTAGCCCACCTCCAGGCAGCCGATGGGGCCGGCGAAGGGGATCTCGGAGTAGCTGACGCAGGCGGAGGCGCCGATCATGGCGGCCACCTCGGGGCTGCAGTCGTAGTCCACGCTCATGACGGTGCACTGGATGCACACGTCGTTGCGGAAGTCATAGGGGAACAGGGGGCGCATGGGCCGGTCGATCAGGCGGCTGGCCAGCACGGCGGGCAGAGAGGGGCGGCCCTCACGGCGCATAAAGCTGCCGGGGATGCGGCCCACGGCGTACAGCTTCTCCTCAAAGTCCACGGACAGGGGGAAGAAGTCCACGCCGTCCCGGGGACGGGGGGCCACGGTGACGGCCACCAGCACGGAGGTGTCGCCGTAGCGCACCATGGCGGAGGCGGAGGCCAGCTCGGCCACCTTGCCCACCTCGATGGTCAGGGGACGGCCGCACAGGTCCATGGTCCAGGTCTTGTAGTTGGGGAACTGCTTGTGCTTGATCACAGTAGACATGAAAACACTCCTTTTTTCTTTTGAATGGGGCTCGGAGCGTTCCAACCATTTAGCACTTGAATCCGGCACCCACGGGCATCCATATCAGTCTCGTTCATCCTTGAAGTCCGGCGGGCGGATAATATCCGCCCCTACATCGTCTAACGTGCGTTAGAATGACCATGTAGGGCCCGGTGCCCCCACCGGGCCGCGGGCGGCCACAGGCCGCCCCTGAAATAGTGCTTGTGTTGTGAGTTCCGCATTCAACTGCTAAAAGCGGAATACGCTCCAAACCTATGGTTTGGTTCAGATGCGAACATAGGGCAGCACGATGCCTCGCGCTGCCCTATGAGGCAAACTTATTTACGGATGCCCAGCTTGGAGATCAGGGCGCGGTAACGCTCGATGTCCTTATCCATCAGGTAGTCCAGCAGCTTGCGGCGCTTACCGATCATCTTGTACAGGCCGCGGCGGCTGTGGTTGTCCTGCTTGTGGACCTTCAGGTGCTCGGTCAGCTGGTTGATGCGGGCGGTGAGGATAGCCACCTGCACCTCGGGGGAGCCGGTGTCGTTCTCGTGGGTGCGGTTGGCCTCGATCACGGCGGTCTTTTCGTCTTTGCGGATCATGTGTGTTTCCACCTTTCATCATGTTTGCCCTGTCTCTGCGTACCGGGCGGGTGAAGCCCCGGACTGTTGTCCGGGCTGTGCCCCGGAACGAAGGTGACGGGCATAGTCATGCATTCTCATGCTTTGACAGCATACCATAGTTTTTCCCGGCTGTAAAGGAAAATTTCTGTGCCGGGAAGAAAATTTTGCGGCGCGCCCTACACGCCGTAGGGGCGGATGTCCTCATCCGCCCGGCAAGCTTTCCCCCCTGTGGGGGGAAGGCTTGGAGAACTGGCCCCCACAAAAAAGTCCCCCGGCCATAAGGCCGGGGGACGGGCTTCAGCTCAGCTTCAGCACTTCTCGAAGATGGTGGCGACGCCCATGCCGCCGCCGATGCACAGGGTGGCCAGGCCCTTCTTGGCCTCGGGCCGCTTCTGCATCTCGTGGAGCAGGGTGACGATGATCCGCGCGCCGGAAGCGCCCACGGGGTGGCCGATGGAGATGGCGCCGCCGTTGACGTTGACCTTGTTCATGTCGAAGTTCAGCTCACGGGCCACGGCGATGGACTG
>CAVJLQ010000059.1:0-7508 GCA_963650435.1 Alloprevotella sp.
GGATCAGCTGGCATAAATAAAAACCTGCAGTGGAATCACCACTGCAGGCTCTGGCGGAGATGGAGGGATTCGAACCCCCGGACGGTTTGACCCGTCAACTGATTTCGAGTCAGCCTCGTTACGACCACTTCGATACATCTCCATGCTGTATTTTCAAGGCTTTGCGGGTTTCCGGCTGATTGAGAACCAAGTGTAGAAATCGTAGACAAAGCGTAGAAAAACCGTAGATATTCAGTTTTGAAAAAGTGTAGAAAAGCGGAAGAAGCCCGAAGTATCAAGGGTTTGCGAGGTCACCCCGGAAAGCGACCGACTCGATTTCGAGTCAGCCCCGTTATGACCGCTTCGATACCGCTGCATATTCTCTTTGAGGACGGGGCTTGCCCGTCCGGCAGGTCTTAGGATACCAGATGCGCCCCGGAAAATCAAGCCCTGACCGGCAAAAACTCCGCCCGGCGCGGGCCGGGCGGGAGTGGTCAGATGCGGAAAAAGCGTCTGCCGTTCTCCAGAGTGATCCGGGCCACCTCTTCCGGGTCCATGCCCTTGATCTGGGCGATGGTCTCCGCCACCAGATGGACATGGGTAGAGTCGTTGCGCTTGCCCCGGAAGGGCACGGGGGAGAGGTAGGGGGAGTCCGTCTCCACCATGATGCGGTCCATGGGCAGCCACTGGATCACCTCGTGGGAGCGCCGGGCGTTCTTATAGGTGACCACCCCGGTGAAGGAGATCATCCAACCCAGCTTCACCAGCACCTTGGCGTCCTCCAGACTGCCGGAGTAGCAGTGGTAGACCCCGGTGACGCCGGGGTGGGAGCGGACGATGTTCAGACAGTCCTGATGGGCCTCCCGGTCGTGGATGATGACGGGCAGGTCCAGCTCCCGGGCCAGCTCCAGCTGCTTGTGCAGCACCTGCTGCTGGTGGGGACGGGGCGGGTCCTCCTCCCAGTAGTAGTCCAGGCCGATCTCACCGATGGCCCGCACCTTGGGACAGGCGGCCAGCTGCCGCAGCTCATCCAGCCAGCTGTCCTGCCACTCCGCGCACTCCGAGGGGTGCACTCCCACGGCGGCGTAGACATAGGGGAACTGCCCGGCCAGCTCCACCGCCTTCCGGGAGGAGGGCAGGTCGCAGCCGGGGTCCAGGATCAGCTCCACCCCGTGCTCCGGCATGGAGGACAGCAGCGCTGTCCGGTCGGCATCGAAGGCCGAGTCGTCATAATGGGCATGTGTATCAAACAGACGCATAAAATAACCTCATATCAGGTCAGCCAGCCGCCCACGCCGGGGATCAGGCCGATGAGCAGGGCGAAGGGGATGGACAGGGCAAAGTATACCAGAGCGAAGAAGGGCACGGACAGCACCGCCGGGAAGGCCAGCAGAGAGGCCCCGAACCACCGGAAGATCAGCACCCACAGCTGGTGCACCAGGTAGACGCCGAAGGCGTACCGCCCCAGGTCATACACCGCCCGGCGGCGGGAGCGCTCCTCGCTGATGCCAAGGACATAGCGGAACAGGGTGCACAGGGCGGCGGCGGTGCAGACCACGCCGGGGGCCGTATAGGTGTCCAGAGACAGGCCGGGAAAGCGGTCAGCCATCAAAGTCAAAGCCAGGCCGGCGACCCCCAGGATATACAGGATATACTCCGGCACCCGGCCGATCACATAGTGGTGCAGGTACCAGCCCCCTACGAAGTAGCCCACATATCCCGCCACCATAGGCACGTTCAGCCGGTCGAGGAACAGGGGAAGCAGGTCGTTGGGCCGCAGGACCAGCCACCGGGGCAGCAGGGAGGAGATGAGGAAGCACAGGGCCAGGAACCACAGCACCTCCCCCCGGGAGGCGGAAGAGGTAAACCGCCGCAGCACCGGCAGCACCAAATACAGGCCGATCAGGCTGTACAGCATGGACAGATAGGTGGGGGAGCTGCCCCGGGCGGCGGCCCGCAGCTTCTGCCAGATCAGGGGCAGGGAGAAGCTGCCGCCCCCCAGCAGGTGGGCGGTCACGGCATAGATGGCCCCCCAGACGATGAGGGTGACCAGCGCGGGCAGGGCATAACCCAGCAGCATGCCGGACAGGGAGGCGCTCTTGCCGTCCTCCAGGGCGGACATCCCCCACAGCATGAACAGGGCGGGCACCGCCCACAGGGTCAGCAGCACATAGATGCGGAACACCCGCTGATCCCCCGCCGTGGCGGCGGACAGGGCCGCCCCCTGGCGGGCCAGCAGGCAGATGATGGCGCACAAAACGGCGAACAGCCGGAAAAAGCCCGGCCAGCCGGTGTTTTTCTCACTCTTTGCCATGGAGCTGCCTCACTTGCGGTCGGGGACGATCTCGATCCAGTATCCGTCCGGGTCCTGGATGAAGTAGATGCCCATGGCGGGGTTCTCAAAGCAGATGCAGCCCATGTCCTGATGCAGCTGGTGCAGGCGGTCGTACTCATCCGTGCGGAAGGCCAGGTGGAACTCCTCCTCCCCCAGGTCGTAGGGCTGGGTGCGGTCCCGCAGCCAGGTCAGCTCCAGCAGGAAGGGGCTGTTCTCCTTGTCCCGCAGGTAGACCAGCTTGAAGGATCCGTCGCCGGCCTCCTTCTCCCGGGCCACAGACAGCTCCAGGGCCTGACGGTAGAAGGCCAGGCTGCGCTCCAGATCCAGAACGTTGAAATTGAAGTGGTAAAAGGCGGTCATAAAAAGCTCCTTTCGGGGTCATTTGGCGCTGGCGTCGATGCGCTCAGTGCGGAATTTGGAGTAGATGATGTGCTGCTCGCTGTACAGGCCGTAGTAGCCCGACAGCATGTAGGAGACCCCGATGCACAGGGCGTACAGGGGCAGGGCCTGCCCGCCGAACAGCTCATAGGCCAGCAGGATGGCGGTCATGGGGCAGTTGGTGGCGCCGCAGAAGGTGGCCGCCATGGCCAGGGCCCCGGCAAAGGAGGCGGGCATGGACAGCAGGGGGGACACCGCCGCGCCGAAGGTGCAGCCCACGGAGAGGACGGGGACGATCTCGCCCCCCCGGAAGCCGGCCCCCAGGGTGAGGGCGGTGAAGATCATCTTCAGCAGGAAGGCCTCCGGCCGGACGTTCCCGGCCAGGGCGGCTCGGATCAGCCCGTCCCCCGCGCCGTTATAGCTCTGATCTCCGGCGAGAAGGGTCAGCAGCAGCACAAGGGCGCCGCCCAGGGCGGCCCGCAGCACCGGGTCCGGGGCGATGCGCTGATATAGGTGCGGGGCGGCGTGGGTCACCTTGCAGAACCAGATGGACAGCACCGCGCACAGCACGCCCAGGGCCATGACCTGCACCATGGACAGGGGGGACAGCTCCATAAACTCCGTCACCGTGTAGCTGGGGGCCAGGTGCATCCCGAAGGCCCGGGCCACCAGCAGGGCGGTGAGGGAGGAGACCAGACAGGGGACGATGGCGGTGTAGTACATCACGCCCACGCTGACCACCTCCATGGCGAACACCGCGGCGGTCAGAGGGGTGCCGAACAGCCCGGAAAAGGCCGCCGCCATGCCGCACATGACCAGCACGCGGCTGTCCTTGGCGTCCAGGCGGATCCTGCGGCCCACCCAGGCGGACAGCGAGCCGCCCAGCTGAAGGGCGGCCCCCTCCCGTCCGGCGGAGCCGCCCACCAGATGGGTCAGGATGGTGGAGACAAAGATCAGGGGGGCGGTGCGCAGGCGCATGGGCTCCGCGTCCCGCACGGCCACCAGCACCAGGTTGGTGCCCCGGTCCTTCTCCATCCCGCACACGCGGTAGAGCAGGACGATGGCCATGCCCCCCAGGGGCAGCAGCCAGATGATCCAGGGGAACTGCCCCCGCAGGGCGGTGGCACAGTCGATGCCCTTGTGGAAGACCACGGCGACGAAGCCGGCGAAAATACCCATGTTTCCGGCGTACAGCACCCATTTCAAAAAAGACAGCACTTCTTTTATATGGCCCCGCACCCGCGGTGAGAGCTCCATGACGACCGTCCCCTTCAAGGCGCGCGGCGGCGGGCCGCGCCCTGTTGTAAAACTGCGCACGGCTGCCCCGGCGCGGGGCGGACCGGCACTTTATTGTACCATAGATCCCGGCGGTTTGCATCTGTTTTTTCGCCCGGTTTCGCGGGCCGGCGGGAGCACTTGCATATAGACAAAAAATGTGCTATCATATACAGTCAGAAAAGGAGACGTTTTGGACGATATGACCAACGCCGCCGAATAGAGCAACGATCCAAGCAACAGCAAACAGATTTTAGGAGGTCCACTATGAAGCTGTCTTTCTTCGGCGCCGCCCACGCCGTTACCGGAAGCTGCCACTGCCTTGAGGTAGGCGGCAAAAAGATCCTGATCGACTGCGGCCTGCAGCAGGGCCGGGATGAGCACGACGACAACGCCCTGTGCTTCGAGCCCAGCCAGATCGACTATGTCATCGTCACCCATGCCCACATCGACCACACCGGCCGCATCCCCCTGCTGGTAAAGTCCGGCTTCTCCGGCCAGATCTTCACCACCCGCCTGACAGGGCAGCTCATGTCCATCATGCTGCGGGACTCCGCCTTCATTCAGGAGGGGGACGCCCAGTGGCAGAACCAGAAGGGCAAGCGCGCCGGCCGCCCGCCGGTAGAGCCCCTGTACACCGTGGCCGACGCCGAGGCCGCCATGCAGCTGGTGACCACCTTTGAGTACGGCCAGATCTTCGATGTGTGCGAGGGGGTCAAGGTGCGCTTTGTAGACGCGGGCCACCTGCTGGGCTCCGCCTGCGCCGAGATCTGGGCCACCGAGGGGGACGTGACCAAGAAGATCGTCTTCTCCGGCGACCTGGGCAACGTGGACCAGCCCATCATCCGGGACCCCTCCCCCGTGGACGAGGCGGACTATGTGGTCATGGAGTCCACCTACGGCGACCGGAACCACGAGATCCCCGAGAGCTATGTGGAGTCCCTGGCCCAGCTGATCGACGAGACCTTTGCCAAGGGGGGCAACGTGATCATCCCCTCCTTCGCCGTGGGCCGTACCCAGGAGCTGCTGTACTTCATCCGGGAGATCAAGAACCGCCGCCTGGTGCAGTCCGCCCCCAACTTCTCCGTCTATGTGGACAGTCCCCTGGCGGTAGAGGCCACCAAGATCTTCGCCGGGGACCTGCGGGGCTATCTGGATGAGGAGGCCATCGCCGTGCTCCAGGGGGGCGACGACCTGTTCACCTTCCCCGGCCTGTCCTACAGCCAGACCTCTGAGGAGTCCAAGGCCCTGAACGCCGACCGCACCCCCAAGGTCATCATCTCCGCCTCCGGCATGTGCGACGCCGGCCGCATCCGCCACCACCTGAAGCACAACCTGTGGCGCCCCGAGTGCGCCGTGGTGTTCGTGGGCTATCAGGGGGAGGGCACCCTGGGCCGCCGCCTGCTGGAGGGGGCCAAGAGCGTAAAGCTCTTCGGCGAGGACATCGCCGTCCGGGCCCGCATCGTCAACTTCAAGGGCATGTCCTCCCATGCTGACCGGGACCACTTGATCGCCTGGGTGCGCCACTTTGCCCCTGCGCCCCAGCATGTGTTCGTGGTACACGGGGACAGCCCCGTGACCGAGCACTTCGCCGCCGCGCTGCAGGACATGGGCATGAGCGCCCACGCCCCTCTGTATGAGGAGGTCTATGACCTGGCCGCCAACAAGATGCTGGCCGAGGGCGTGGTCATCGAGACGAAGAAGACCACCGGCCCCGCTACGGCCCCGGCCTCTCCCGCCTATCAGCGGCTGCAGGACGTGTCCAAGGACCTGGAGCGCCTGGTGGCCGCCAGCCGCGGCCTGCCCAACCGGGACCTGGCCCGTCTGGCCGACCAGATCCGGCAGATCATGGACAAGTGGCAGGGCTGAGCGCAGCCTGATCTCCCAGCGACAGAAAGGAAACGACCCCAATGACAGAAAACTATCAGCAGCTCATGCAGGCCATCCAGCCCGCCGCGGTGCGCCGCCATGCCCGGGAGCAGATGGGCCAGACCAGGCCCTCCTTCTGGATGGTCGCCCTGGTGGTCCTGGTGCTCACCAGCCTGATCCCCGACGCGGTGACCGGGCTGCGCCCCGCCGTGACTGCCAGCGGAGACCTCAACGGCCCCGGCCTGTTTTTGACCATCCTGATGACCCTGTTCACCTGGGTCATCGCCTTTGGCTTCAAATGGTGGGCGCTGGACTGCTCCGACGGGCTGCGGGGGGAGGACGCCCCCAGTATCCACACCCTGTTCAACGGCTTTTCCATGGTGACCGGCGTTTTGCTGCTGGAGCTGAATCTGGCGGCGCGGATGGTGCTGTGGAGCCTGGTGGTGTCGGTGCCCGTCTCGCTGCTGATGGGGATGACGTTTTTCTGGTCCGGCAGCGTCAGCACCGTGTTTTTTCTGGCCCTGCTGCTGAGCATCGGCGCCTGCTATGTCATCAACCTGCGCTATGCCCTGGCCCGCTATCTGTATATCGACCAGCCAGAGGAGGAGCGCAGCGTCAGCCGGGCCATCCGGGGCAGCGTAGAGCTGATGCGGGGCTGGAAGGGCCGCCTGTTCCAGCTGCAGCTGTCCTTCGCGGGGTGGTATCTGCTGGAGGTGGCGCTGATGGTGCTGGCCATCGTTCTGGTGGGCTTCGCGGGGCTGGTGGAGCTGTCCGCCGTGTGGGCGACCGTCCGCGGCGGGGGCATCCTGGCCGCCGTGGGAATGGTGCTGGCTGTGCCCGCGGCGGAGCTGGCCGTCACCCTGCTGCCCCTGCCCCTGGACCTGTGGCTCACGCCGTATACCAATGTGGCCGCGGCCCGGTTCTACCGGCTGCGCACCCAGCTGGCCCAGTGCCCGCCCCCGGTGTATGAGTACGGGGAGAACGGATGGGAGCAGTCGTAAAATTGACAATACAAAGCAAACGCCGATGGAATATGTCCACCGGCGTTTGCTTTGTATTCAAAACTTAGGATAAAACGTTTGGGCGCGTTACAAGGGCAGCAAAGTCATGGTCTACGTCAGTGAAATAGTACTTTGCGGTCGGAACGCCGCGACCGCCATCCAGCACTCGCTGTGCGCCACCGCTTTGACAATATCCTCGCCTATGTCCACCGGCGCCAGTGAAATGAACATATCGAGAATAGGATCTTATTTTGCGATTCTTTTTACTTTAACAGGATCGTAAGCAGTTGGAACGTTTGTCATGACAGGATTTGCTTTAGTTATAGCATAAGATTCGACAGGATATTCGGTGCTGGTCTGAAGATCAACTCTATTTTCCTCCTCGTCGGGTTGAAAATCATGACGGTCCGAAGTATACTCCCGGTCGCGGCAGACATAAAAGCGGAATATATTATTTCCTACGGTAACTTCGTAATTTAGATAAATGCCCTTCTGATATCCATCAACGACGATTTCCCATTCGTATTGTCCGATGGGAAGATTGGTGATCTGAAAACGCCCATCAGAGTCAGTTTTGACCAATTCCGTCCCATTTGCCCAAATTAAAGCATCGGATAAACGGGAATCCGTCTCAAAATCTTGTACGATACCTACAACATTGGCGATATCGC
>CAVJLQ010000060.1:0-7230 GCA_963650435.1 Alloprevotella sp.
CCCCAGGTGTGGTCGTGGGAGGACAGCGCCTTCAGATCGCCGCTCTTCAAAAAGGCGAATGCCGGAAACTCCTCAAGCTGGATACAGATGCTCTTCGCTTCCGTATCATACCCCACGATATATCCCGCCGAATTTGCCATCACGCCGGCATCCCAGAGCAGCACCAGCTCTTCTTTCCCGTCGGCATCCACATCGGCCACAGCAAACTGTGAGGACTCCCCTGCCGGCAGCTCCGCCTGTCCGCCGTCCGGCAGAGTGCCGCTGTATAAGAGATCACGGAGCACAGCCGCATAGACCTTTCTCGCCTCCGGATCCCGCTCCACAGACTGGACCGTACCGCCGGGCTCCGGTCCGGCCACCGGATCCAGGGCGGCAAAGTCGATGCTGTCCGCCACGCGTTCCAAATGGGAGCGCTCGATCCCGTTCCCGGAGCCATAGGGGATATGTACCGTCACAAAGCTGTCGTCCAGATCAGCCAAGATCAGGGCCTGGCTCTTTGACAGCGCCAAAGTCACCGTGATGCCGCAGGCCGTTTTATAGGGCACCTCCCGGTATCCCGAAGCGTCCCCTATATCCAGCATCGCGTCGTGGAACGTACCGCGCACTGACCGCAGCAGACAGATATCCCACGCTCCAATGTCCTCAAATTCTATGGTGCTGTCCACTTGAAATGTGCCGTCCTCGTACATGTAGGTATAATAGCCGCTTTTCCCGCCCAGGAAGTCCCCCAGCGGCTCCAGAAGCTCGGGATGCTCCCGCAGGTCATACGCGGTCGTATGGAGCTTTAGGCCGTACTTTGCCGCGATCTCCTCCATTTTGTCGGCCATCTCTCTGGAATAGACCGTATAACAGCTGTACCGGGCAAAGCTGAGATCCAGCTGGCCGCCCGCCGCCCTGCCGATCGTCCCCTCCGGATCGTACGCATCTACAAAGGCCTGCCATTCCGCAAGGGCCTTCCACTCGGGGCTGCCCTGATACCCCGTCAGGCCGATCCTGCCGCTGTGGCCGCCTTGAGAAGTCCCTCCGATCAGGGGCAGGAGCAGATCGCGCACTCCAAACACATTCGCGGCATAGGCCGCGGCTGTCAGGGCCAGCAGCAGGACCAGACAGGCGGCGGCCGCAGCCAGCCCTCTCAGTGAGAGGAGCTGTCCTCTCCTTCTTCCTGGGGCCGCTTCTGCGATATACTTCTCATCCACTTGTCCGAGGGCTCTTAAAATACGTTCCTCGCTCATAAAGCAATACCTTCTTCCGCTAAAACTCGTCTCAGGGCGTTTCTCGCACGGAGCAGGGACATCTTCACTTTGCTCTCACTCATGGAGTGATCTGCCGCTATTTCGGCAATCGGGCTGAGATACCAGTATCGGCGCATGAAGATCCTCCGCTTCTCTTTGGGCAGTGACGCCAGAAAGCGGTCCAGCACGTCCGCCAGGGCCAGCTCATCCGCGAGGCCCTCCCCACTATGCGCGGACGGGATACACTCATGCAGCTCCTCCAGCGCAAGGGGCACCTGCCCGGAGCCGCGTTTTTCCGCGTGATACGACTCCCAGCGGTTCAACGCCAGATTGCGGGTGATCTTGCCAAGAAAAGCGGACAGCCTGTTCGGCCGCCGGTCCGGCATGGCGTTCCACGCCTTTAGATAAGTATCGTTGACACATTCCTCGCTGTCCTCGTTGTCATGGAGGATATTAAAGGCGATATAGTAGCAGTATCTGCCGTATTTGGCTTCCGTTTCGCCTATGGCATCCTCAGAACGCGCCCAATACAGATCCACGATCTCATGATCTTCCATATTTCCACCTCTCCCCTGTGATAAGGCCCTTCACCCTAATACACAGAAAACGGGGCCGCTCCGTCACATGATAGCACAAAAAATATCCTGTGTCCCCCGCCCGCTCCGGAAGGCAAGAGGGCCAGGAGAAGGTCAAAAATAACACCGGCACGACCAATATCGTGCCGGCGTTATGCAGTATCATTCGTTCATTCCGCGATCTCCGCGTCCAGCAGGTCCAGGATCGCCTGGTCGGCGCTTTCAAAATAGGCGCTCTCGCCCAAAAGCTCCGTCACGCCGGCCCGGTCGAAATAGCTGCGCACCGCTCCGGTCATGCCGCAGCAGGCCACGGAGCGGCCCTGTCCCTTCAGCTCCCGGAACAGCTCCAGCATGGTCTGCACGCCGGATACGTCCACCGTGGGCATCCCCCGCATGGACAGGATCACATGGTCATACTCCGGCAGCTCCGCCATGCGGTGGTTGAACTCATCCACCGCGCCGAAAAACAGGGGCCCGGTGACGTAGGCCACACCGGCAGTCTCGTGGATGGGCCCCTTGCCCTCGATGGACCGCAGCTTATTGGTATCCATCTCAGAAAAGGTGACTCGGATCTTGCTGGAATTGGCCATATAGAGGATGGCGGAGTACACCACGCCCAGGATGATGGCAGTGGTCAGGTCAAACACCACCGTGGCGGCCATGGTGATCAGATACTGGCTGATGCCGGACTTGAAGCCGTGGCGGAACACATAGCGGATGCCCTCCCAGTCGTTCATGCGCCAGGCGGTGACCATCAACACCCCCGCCAGAGCCGACAGGGGCAGCCGGGCCATCACGCCCCCCAGCAGGAACATAGACGCCAGCAGGAACACGGAGTGGAACACGCTGGTCAGCCGGGTCTGCTGGCCGGACTTGATCGCCACGCTGGTGCGGGCTATGGCCGCGGTGGCGGGCACGCCGCCGAACAGGGGCAGCAGGATATTGCCCACGCCCTGGGCGATCAGCTCCTGGTCCGCGTTGAACTCCTCCTTCTTCATATGGGAGGCGGACGCGCCGCACAGCAGGCTCTCGATCATCCCCAGGGCCGCGATGGTGACGATGGGAGAGGCGAGGTCTCTTGCCATGGACAGGCTCAGGCCGTCCAGCCGCAGCCGGTCGGCGAGCAGCAGGGTGCGGGGGATCTCCCCCACTACGGCCAGGGAGTCCATCCCCCCTACCGCGGACACCACAGCGGCCAAAACGATGCCCACCAGAGAGCCGGGCACCCGCGCCCCCCATTTCTTGGGCCACAGCACCATGACCGCCACCACCAGCAGGCCGATGAGCACCGCCTGCAGGTCGGGGTGAAAGCCGAGACGGCCATAGGAGGCCAGCTTCTCCAGGCTGGAGGAGCCCTCTGACACGGTGCCGAAAAAGTTGTCGATCTGCCCCATGGCGATGATAATGGCGATGCCGGAGGTAAAGCCCATGATCACCGGGGCCGGGATGAAGCTGATGAGCCGGCCCAGCTTCAGCACTCCGGCCAGCAGCAGCAGAACGCCCGCGGCAAAGCAGGCAAAAAATACGCCCTGAAGGCCATAGGACGCCACGATCCCCGCCAAAACGGCGCTCATGGCCCCCGTGGGGCCGGAGATCTGGAAGGACGCCCCGCCCAGCAGGGCAATGACCACGCCGGCAATGATGGCGGTGACCAGGCCAGAGGCCGCCGTCGCCCCCGACGAGACGCCGAAGGCCAGCGCCAGGGGCAGCGCCACGGCGCACACTGTAAGTCCCGCCAGCATGTCCTTCACCAGGCTGGCCCCATTGTAGCCGCTGAATTCCCGCTTCAAGCTTTGAAAAAATGCTGAAACCATATGGTACCCCTCCTAAAATGGGCACAGTGCCCATCTAAATGATACCACCTGGCCGCAGCGGGGCGCAAATGACAAAGCCGACGGAATTGGACAGATCTTATGCATCATATCATACTTTTTTTACAAAAACTTAACTCCGGCCCTGTCAGGCCCCTGTCCGCTGATGGGGGGAGCCTTTTATTTCAGGGGGTGGCCCGTCTCCTGCTCCAGCTCTGCCAGCAGCTTCTTATCCTCCTTAGAGGAGGGGTCCAGCTTTTGATACAGGTCGGGCCGCCGCTGCCAGGTGCGCAGCAGAGACTGCTTCCTGCGCCACTTCTCCACGTTCACATGGTGGCCGGACAGCAGGATGGGGGGCACCGCCCTGTCGTGCCACACCTCCGGCCTGGAGTACTGGGGGGCCTCCAGCGTGCCGTTCCAGTGGCTCTCATTCTCATAGCAGCTGGGGTCGGACAGCACCCCGGGCACCAAACGGCACACCGCGTCCGCCACGGCCATGGCCGGGATCTCGCCGCCGGTGAGCACAAAGTCGCCGATGGAGATCTCCTCGTCCACGCACTCCTCAATGAAGCGCTCGTCGATGCCCTCGTAGTGGCCGCACACCAGGATGATCCGGTCGTAGTCGTCCCGCAGCCGCCGGGCATCCGCCTGACAGAAGGTCTTGCCCGCGGGGGACATATAGATGGTGTGCACCCGCTGTCCCGCCTGGTCGCAGATGTGCTGCCAGCAGCGGTAGAGGGGGTCGGCCTGCATCACGGCCCCCCGGCCCCCGCCGTAGGGGTAGTCATCCACCTGCCGCTGCTTGTTCACCGTGTAGTCCCGGATCTGGTGGCACTCCACCCGGATATAGCCCCGCTCCTGCCCCCGGCCCAGCACAGACTCGCACAGCATGTCCCCCACCACATCGGGGAACAGCGTCATAATGTCGATCCAATACATAATATCCCTCATTTTCAGGGCGGCGCGCCGCCCGGTCGTTCTAAAAGGATATTATAAGATATACTCCGCCAGTTTTCAATGCCGATCTCACACCGGCCACCCCCGGCGGTCAAAGCTCCACACCAGAAGGGGGCGCTCCCCCTCCCGGGCCGGCCGGGCCAGACAGAACAGGGGGGCCAGGGCCACGGGGCGGCCAGGGCTGAGGGACTGGGCCAGCTGGAACCCCTCTCCCCTGCGGCGGAAGAGCAAGCCCTCCCCCCTGCTCAGGCACCCGCGGAGCACCGGGTCCTCTGTCCGCACGTCCCCCTCCCTCAGGGGCCGCCACCCGCCGGAGCCCGCCTGAAAGGAAAAGGCCATCGCCCGCCTGCCCCCCGCAGGGGGCCAGCAGCCCGCCCGGATCAGCTCATCCCGGAAAAGGGTCCGAGTCAGGGTCTGGCCGTCCCCCTCGGGCACCAGCGTCCCCAGGAGCACGCACCCGCCGTTCCCGCCCAGCAGCCACACCTTATAGAGCCCGTCGGAGGCTGCTGGGCCCCGGGCCAGAAAACGGAGCCGCCCGTCCTCCTCCCGGCAGAACAGCTCGCCGCCCCCCTCCAGCGTCCAGCGCGTCTCCATTCAGCTCCCCCTCCCTGTTTTCCGCTCTCCGTTCTTAAAGCAGGCGTTAACGATGGTTTTTGCCGCCCTTCGGTTTTTGCCGGTTTGCATATTGCCTTTTCTGTCCAATTAGAGTATACTTAACCGAGAATAAAACTTTTCAAGGAGGCCGTTCCCATGTCAAAAGTGATCGAGCAGCCGCCCAAACCGGCGGCCAAGGCGCCTGCCCGTATGTCCAAGAAGGACCCGCTGACCCGCGAACAGCTCCTTCTGATCGACGGGTGGTGGCGGGCCGCCAACTATCTGTCCGCCTGTCAGCTCTACCTGCGGGACGACCCTCTCCTGCGCGAGCCCCTGAAAATGGAGCACCTGAAGCGGGACATCGTGGGGCACTGGGGCACCTGTCCCGGGCAGAACTTCATCTACACCCACCTGAACCGGGCCATCGTCAAGTACGACCTGGATATGATCTACATCTCCGGCCCGGGGCACGGGGGCAGCGCCATGGTGGCCCAGGACTATCTGGACGGCTCCTACAGCGAGATCTACCCCAACATCAGCCAGGACGCCGTGGGCATGAAGCGGCTGTTCACCCAGTTCTCCTTCCCCGGCGGCATCCCCAGCCATGTGGCGCCGGAGACCCCCGGTTCCATCAACGAGGGGGGCGAGCTGGGCTACTCCCTGGCCCACGCCTTCGGCGCGGTGATGGACAATCCCGGGCTGATCGCCGCCTGCGTGGTGGGGGACGGCGAGGCGGAGACCGCCTGCCTGGCCACCGCGTGGCACTCCAACAAGTTCCTGAATCCCATCACCGACGGGGCCGTGCTGCCCATCCTGCACATGAACGGCTTTAAGATCGCCAACCCCACGGTGTTCGCCCGCATCTCCCACGAGGAGGCGGAGATGTTCTTTAAGGGCTGCGGCTGGGAGCCCCGGTTCGTAGAGGGCAGCGAGCCCATGTCCATGCACCAGAAGATGGCCGCCGCCCTGGATTGGGCCGTGCGGGAGATCCAGCGCATCCAGGAGTACGCCCGCACCAGCGGCGACACCACCCGCCCCCGCTGGCCCATGATCGTGGTGTCCTCCCCCAAGGGGTGGACGGGCCCGGAGGAGGTGGACGGCCAGCCCTCCTCGGGCAGCTGGCGGTCCCACCAGGTGCCCATCCCCGTCCACGACGGGAAGCCCGGCCGGGTGCAGGAGCTGGAGCGCTGGCTGAAGAGCTACCGCCCCGAGGAGCTGTTTGACGAAAACGGCACCCTCGTGCCCGCCCTGCGGGCCCTGGCCCCCGTAGGCACCCGGCGCATGGGGGCCAACCCCCACGCCAACGGCGGCCTGCTGCTGCGGGATCTGCGCACCCCGGACTTCCGGGACTACGCCGTGCAGGTGCCCCAGCCCGGCGCCGTAGAGGCAGAGGATATGTCCATCCTGGGCGAATATATCCGCGACGTGATCACTCTGAACCAGGAGAACCGGAATTTCCGCCTGTTCAGCCCCGACGAGGCCGCCTCCAACCGCCTGTCCGCCGTGTTCCAGTCCACCGGCCGCCGGTGGATCGACCCCATCGAGCCGGGAGTAGACGACCACCTGTCCCCCAATGGGAGGGTGATGGATTCCATGCTGTCGGAGCACCTGTGCCAGGGCTGGCTGGAGGGCTATCTCCTCACCGGGCGCCACGGCTTCTTCAGCAGCTACGAGGCCTTCATCCGCATCGTGGACTCCATGGTGGCCCAGCACGCCAAGTGGCTGAAGGTGTGCCGCCAGCTGCCCTGGCGGCAGTCCATCGCCTCGCTGAACTATATCCTGTCCTCCAACGTGTGGCAGCAGGACCACAAGGGCTTTACCCACCAGGACCCCGGCTTCCTGGATCATGTGGCCAACAAGAAGGCGGACGTGGTGCGCCTGTATCTGCCGCCGGACGCCAACTGCCTGCTGTCCTGCGCCGACCACTGCGCCAAGAGCCGGAATTATGTAAACGTTATCGTGGCCTCCAAGCATCCCCGCCCCCAGTGGCTGACCATGGATCAGGCGGTGAAGCACTGCACCCAGGGCATCGGCATCTGGCAGTGGGCCTCCAACGACCAG
>CAVJLQ010000061.1:0-10286 GCA_963650435.1 Alloprevotella sp.
CCGCCGACGTGATCACCGGCCTGATGAAGGCCAATATCCCCAGCCGCATCGCCTTTGCTGTGGCCTCCGCCATGGAGTCCCGCATCATTCTGGACACCATGGGCGCGGAGAAGCTGGTGGGCCGGGGCGACATGCTGTTCTTCCCCCTGGGCATGGGCAAGCCCACCCGGGTGCAGGGCTGCTTCATCTCCGACCAGGAGGTGGCCTCGGTGGTGGAGTTCGTCAAGCGGGGCAGCACTGCCCAATACGACGACCAGGTGCTCAGCGAGATCGAGCAGCACGCCGCTGAGAAGGACAAGAGCGCCAAGGGGGTGGGCGGTTCCGCCCCTGAGGAGGTGGACAGCGAGTATGACGAGCTGATCGATGCCGCGGCCGAGGTGGTCATCGAGACGGGGCAGGCCTCCGTCTCCATGCTCCAGCGCCGCCTGAAGCTGGGCTACGCCCGGGCGGCCCGTCTGGTGGATCAGCTGGAGGAGAGGGGCATCGTGGGTCCCTTCGAGGGCAGCAAGCCCCGCCAGCTGCTGATCACCAAGGAGCAGTGGCAGGAGATGAAGCTGCGCCAGTCCGGCGGGACTGCCCCCGCGCCGTCCCCTGTGCCCGACGCCGAGGATATGCCCCCCTTTGACGTGGAGGAGGGCCTTGACCGGGCGGAGGAGGATACCCTGTAAGAGACTGAACATCAGCGGGCCGCCGGCTGATCTGTGGCCGGCGGCCCGCTTTTGTCCCCCTGGATAAGGGAGAGAGAACGTTGTGACCGAAGGAGAGCGAGAGAGAACTATGGACGGATCCGGCAAAAAGAGAGCGGTGCGGCTGTTTACCCTTGTAGTCATCTGCGTGGGCTTGGCAGACGGCCTTGGGGCGAAGATCTTTTCCAACTATTACAACGAGGTGTTCCATATCACCGCTGTGCAGCGGGGATTTTTGGAGATACCCCGGGAGAGCCCGGGCATCCTGTGCATGCTGCTGGTAGCGGCCCTGAGCAGTTTGGGCAATATCTGGATGGGGATGATCGCCCAGCTGCTGTCCATGATCGGTCTGGTGGTCATGGGCTGTATGTCCCCCACCTACGGCGTGATGCTGTGCTTCCTGTTCGTGCAGTCGCTGGGCTCCCACTTCTTTATGCCGCTGAACGACGCCATTGCCATGGATCTGGCGGAAAAGGGCAAGGTGGGCACCGGACTGGGGCGTTTCAAAGGCGTAGCGACCATGAGCGCCATGGTGGCCGCCTGCGTGATCTTTGTGGGCTTCCGGGTAGGCCTGTTCACCTTTGAGGACCGGGTCATCCTGCCGTTCATCCTTGCCGCGGCCCTGACCGCGGCGGCCATCGCTCTGCTGGCGGCCATGCTGCCGGTGATGGGCCGGAGCAGTGCGGTGAACGGCCGGGGGCTGCTGATCCGCCGGGAGTATATGCCCTATTACATGGTCACCCTGGCCTATGGCTGCCAGAAGCGGATCCGCATCGTGTTTGCCCCCTGGGTCATCATCAACCTGCTGGGGCAGGGGGCGGATACCCTGGCCCTGCTGACCATCGTGGTCCATCTGGTGGGCACCTGGATGGCCCCGCAGATCGGAAAGCTGCTGGACCATCTGGGGGTGAAAAAGACCCTGTGGGCAGAGGCGGTATACATTCTGGTCACCTTCACCCTGATGGGGCTGGTGGCGGGCATGCTGGCAGACGGGACCCTGACGAGCGGCGGCTGGCAGAGCTGGGTGGTGTTCGCGGCCTATGTGGTCTGCATGCTGTTCGACCAGTTCGGCATGGTGCACTCCTTCATGATGCGGTCCATCGCGCTGGAGCCCAGCGAGGTGACCCGCACCCTGTCTGTGGGGCTGGGCGTGGACCATGTGATGGCCATCGTGGCCTCTCCCATCATGGGGATGATCTGGGAGGGCCTTGGGGTACAGTATGTGTTCTATCTGGCCGCGCTGTCCGCCCTGCTTCAGATCGCCGCCTCCGGCATGCTGAAGAAGGACATACGCAGGGCGAAGGCGTGACCTGCCGTTTTTCCCGCGCTGAAAGGCGGCGGGACATGACCGCCATGGAGAGAAAATCCATCGAAAGCGGTCAGACGATAAAATATTTCCACTGTCGGCGGACAGTATGAAACCTCCCGGACCGGAGATACTGGATTTACCAGTTTTCGGCGGGAGGTTTTTTATATGCAGAATAAAGTGGAGATCTGCGGGGTAAACACCGCCCGGCTGAAGGTGCTGAAGAGCGATGAGATGCAGGAGCTGCTGCTGCGGGTAAAGGCGGGGGATATGCAGGCGCGGGACGAGCTGATCCGGGGAAATCTGCGGCTGGTGCTGTCGGTGATCCAGAAATTCACTAACCGGGGGGAGAACGTGGACGACCTGTTCCAGGTGGGCTGCATCGGGCTGATCAAGGCCATCGATAACTTCGACGTGGATCTGAACGTAAAGTTTTCCACCTACGGCGTGCCCATGATCGTGGGGGAGATCCGCCGCTACCTGCGGGACAACAGCGCCATGCGGGTATCCCGTTCCATGCGGGACACCGCCTATAAGGTGCTGCAGGCCAAGGAGGCCTATCTGGCCCAGCACCAGAAGGAGCCCACCGTGGAGGAGATCGCCGCCATTCTGGGCATTCGGCGTGAGGAGGTGGTCTTTGCCCTTGACGCCATCCTGGAGCCCATCTCCCTCTATGAACCCATATACTCTGACAGCGGAGACACGGTCTGCGTGATGGATCAGGTGCGGGACACCAAGAACACGGACGAGCGCTGGATGGAGCGCATCGCCCTGAAGGAGGCGGTGGGGCACCTGACAGAGCGGGAGAGGAAGATCCTGTCCATGCGGTTTTTTCAGGGCAAGACCCAGATGGAGGTGTCCTCTGAGATCGGCATCTCCCAGGCGCAGGTGTCCCGGCTGGAGAAGAACGCCCTGCGGCAGATCAGGAAAGAGCTGTGATCGACAGGAAAAGATACAAAGATCCCCGGGGAGCATGCCCCGGGGATCGGCTTATCCCAGCGCGACGTCCAGGATCATCATCAGCAGAAAGCCGCCCATAACGCCCAGCGTCCCGCTGTGCCCGCCGGACTGGAGATTGGCCTCTGGGATCAGCTCCTCCACCACTACATAGAGCATGCAGCCCGCGGCGAAGGACAGCAGCCAGGGGAGCAGGGCGTGTACGGTGCCGGCCGCCAGCACGGTGAGCACAGCGAACACAGGCTCCACCAGTCCGGAGGCCGTTCCGATCAGAAAGGCGCGGACGCGGCTCATCCCCTCCTGCCGCAGGGGGAGAGAGATGGCGGCCCCCTCAGGAAAGTTCTGGATGCCGATCCCCGCGGCCAGGGCGAAGGCGGAGGCCATCAGGGCGGGGTCCTCCCCCCGGGCGGCCAGGGCACAGGCCACGCCCACCGCCATGCCCTCCGGTATGTTGTGCAGGGTGACGGCCAGCACCAGCATGGCGGTGCGCCGCCGGGAGACGTGCCCTGGGGCACAGTGAAAGCTCTCGGGGGAGAGGCGGGGCAAAAGCTCCCCCATGGACAGGAGAAAGAGGATGCCAAGAGCGGACCCGCCGGCGGCGGGCAGCCAGCCGGGCAGCCCCAGCTCCTGCGCCGTCTCTATGGCGGGGATGAGCAGCGACCACATGCTGGATGCGATCATCACCCCTGCGGCAAAGCCCAGCATGATCCGCTGGAGCACGGGGGAGGCGGCCCCCCGGAAGAAAAAGACAACGGCCGCGCCTGCGCAGGTCATCAGGGCGGTGAACCCGGTGCCCGCGGCGGCCCATAGCAGTGCGTGTGTCACGATGAAGGTCCTTTCTGCCGGAGCGGAGGAGCCGCCCGGCGGTTATTTCCAGTTCAGTCTATGAGGGGGCCGCCGTGCAGGTGTGCGCCGGGGCGGAGCGGACTGTGAAAAAGAGAAAACTTTGTCCCACCCCCTATGCAAAAGGCAAGAAATATATTACAATACAGGGGAATAAAATTTTCTGTTCCCCGGCCCTGTTCCGCGCGGACAAGGCGTGGCCGGGGGCTAAGGAGTGGTTTGAAATGGAGCAGCCGAAGTATAAGCGCGTCCTGCTGAAGATCAGCGGCGAGGCCCTGGCGGGAGACGCCTCCCGCGGACTGGATTTTCAGGTGATCGGGCAGGTCTGCGATGTGATCAAGCGCTGTGTGGATATGGGCGTTGAGGTAGGCGTCGTGGTAGGCGGCGGCAACTTCTGGCGCGGGCTGAAGGACGGCGGCGACAAGATGGTGCGTGTGCGGGCCGACCACATGGGCATGCTGGCTACGGTGATCAACGCCCTGGCTGTGGCCGACGTGCTGGAGCAGAAGGGCGTGGAGGTCCGGGTGCAGACCGCCATCGAGATGCACTCCGTGGCCGAGCCGTACATCCGCTCCCGGGCCATCCGCCATCTGGAGAAGGGCCGGGTGGTCATCTTCGGCTGCGGCACCGGCAACCCCTTCTTCTCCACGGACACTGCAGCGGTGCTGCGGGCGGCCGAGATCGACGCCGACATCATCCTGCTGGCCAAGAACATCGACGGCGTATACTCCGCCGACCCGAAGAAGGACCCCACCGCGGTGAAGTACGATTCCATCTCTTACGACGATGTGCTGGCCCAGCACCTGCAGGTGATGGACTCCACTGCCACCTCCCTGTCCATGGACAACAAGATCCCCGTGCTGCTCTTCGCACTGAAGGACCCGGAGAACATCATCCGCGCCGTGATGGGCGAGAAGATCGGGACCGTGGTAGAGGGGTGAGCGGCCTTTTGCCGACTATAAAACTGTCCGCTCCGGCGGCTGATGAAGAAAGGAAGGAACCATTATGACTCCTGAGATCAAGGTATATGACGAGAGAATGCTGAAGACCATCGAGGTCGTGAAGGCCAACTACGCCTCCGTCCGCGCCGGCCGGGCCAACGCCGCCGTGCTGGACCGCATCCAGGTGGAGTATTACGGCACCCCCACCCCCCTGAACCAGGTGGCCGCCATTGCCTCCCCTGACCCCCGCACCCTGACCATCCAGCCCTGGGATGCCACCCTGCTGAAGGCCATCGAGAAGGCCATCCAGACCTCCGACCTGGGCATCAACCCCCAGAACGACGGCCGGATCATCCGCCTGAACTTCCCCCAGCTGACCGAGGAGCGCCGTAAGGATCTGATCAAGCAGGTGCGCAAGTATGGCGAGGACGGCAAGGTGGCCCTGCGGAACATCCGCCGGGACGCCATGGAGGAGTTCAAGAAGAAAAAGAAAGCCTCTGAGCTGACCGAGGACGATGTGAAGGGCCTGGAGAAGGAGCTGCAGGAGCAGACGGACAAGCGCTGCAAGGACATCGACGGGCTGACCGCCAAGAAGGAGCAGGAGCTGCTGGTGGTCTGATCCTCCGGAGGAAAAGCCGAGCCGCCGGCGGGATACAGGCCCGTCCGGCGGCCTGACAGGTGCAGAGCGCAGGATCAGGTTCTGCGTTCTGCACTGTTTCTGTCAGCAAGGAAAGGAACGAAACGGAAATGCCCTTTTTCAAGACATCGGCCAAGGAGCAGCCCCAGGTGGACTTCTCCCGCCTGCCCCGGCATGTGGCCATCATCATGGACGGAAACGGCCGCTGGGCCAAAAAGCGCGGCCTGCCCCGCACGGCGGGACACGCCGCCGGGGCGGAGACCTTCCGCACCATCGCCACCTACGCCAAGGAGATCGGCCTGGACTATCTGACGGTGTATGCCTTCTCCACGGAGAACTGGAAGCGTCCGGCGGAGGAGGTCTCCGCCATCATGGGCCTGCTGAAAAAGTACCTGCTGGAGGCCATCCAAAAGATGGAGCGCGACCGGGTGAAGATGGAGTTCTTTGGGGACCTGTCTCCCCTGACGCCGGAGCTGCGGGAATTGTGCCAGCGCACCCGGGAGATCTCCACCCATTACGAGGGCTGCCAGGTGAACATCTGCCTGAACTACGGCGGCCGGGATGAGCTGCTGCGGGCGGCCCGGGCCTTTGCCGCTGACTGTGCGGCGGGCAAGGCGGCGCCGGAGCGGCTCAGCGAGGAGGGCCTGTCCCGTTATCTGTATTCCGCCGGCGTTCCCGACCCCGACCTGATCATCCGCCCCAGCGGAGAGCAGCGGCTGTCCAACTTCCTGCTGTGGCAGGCCGCCTATTCCGAGCTTTATTTTACCGATGTGCTGTGGCCCGACTTCTCCAAGGAGGAGCTGCTGCGGGCCATCGCCGTCTACCAGAGCCGCGACCGCCGGTTCGGAGGTGTTTGAATGTTAAAACGGATCCTTGTGGCCGTGGTGCTGGCCCCGCTGTTCTTCATCGTGCTGTTCTATCTGCCGCCGGTGTATCTGGCTGTGCTCATGGCCGCCATCTGCGCGCTGGCGTCCTTTGAGTTCCTGCGGGCCACCAAGGTGGCCCACCACCACCGGATGTATGTCTACACCGCTCTGGCGGCGGCGGTCATCCCCTTGGGCTACTGGCTGGGGCAGGGGAGTCTGGTCACCTTGACGGCGGCCGCGGCCCTGATGGTGGCCCTGTTCGTGGTGGCCATCCGCCTGTACGACAGCGAGCACGCCGTGCCTTTCGAATATGTGCTGGTGTGCCTGTTCGCCGGGGTGGGCATCCCCGTATTCCTCTCCAGCCTGGTGCGGCTGAAGGGGATGGAGAACGGGCAGTATCTGGTGCTGCTGCCGGTGATCTGCGCCTTCCTCACCGACGCGGGGGCCTATTTTGCCGGGGTGTTCCTGGGCAAACACCGGGGCATCACCCGGGTCAGCCCCAACAAGTCGCTGGAGGGCTATATCGGCGGCATCCTGTGCGGCGGCCTGTTTCTGGTGCTGTATGGCCTGCTGCTGCGGAACTTTGCCGGGGTGGATGCGTCTATCCCAGTGCTGGCCCTGTACGGCCTGGTGGGCAGCGCGGTCACCGAGGTGGGGGACTTGTCCTTCTCTCTGGTCAAGAGGCAGTTCGGCATCAAGGACTACGGTGATCTGCTGCCCGGACACGGGGGCATCGTGGACCGCTTCGACTCCATGGTGTTCGCCGCGCCCGTTCTGCTGGTGCTGGTGCAGGTGATCCCGGCGTTTTAAGGAACAGGCGCCCTGGTTTGAGGGCGCAGGACCATGACGATCGAAATCAGGTGAAATGATGAGCAAATGCATTGCGGTATTGGGTTCGACCGGCTCCATCGGCCGGCAATCCCTGGATGTGATCGCCGCCTGTGGCATGTCCGTGGCGGCGCTGACGGCCAACTCCAGCGTGGAGCGCATGGAGGAGCAGGCCCGGCAGTTCAAGCCCGAGCTGGTGGCCTTGGTGGACGAGAAGGCCGCCGCCGACCTGCGTGTCCGTCTGGCGGATACAAACGTGAAGGTGGCCGGGGGGATGTCCGGCCTTTTGGAGGCCGCCGCCATCCCCAGCGCGGATACGGTGATCACCTCGGTGGTGGGGATGGTGGGCCTGCGGCCCACCCTGGCCGCCATCCGGGAGGGAAAGCGCATCGCCCTGGCCAACAAGGAGACCCTGGTGTGCGCCGGACAGCTGGTGCTGGAGGAGGCCCGGGACTACGGCGCCCAGATCCTTCCCGTGGACTCGGAGCACTCGGCCCTGTTCCAGTCTCTGGAGGGCAACGACTCCCGGGAGGTCAAGCGCCTGATCCTCACCTGCTCCGGCGGTCCCTTCTACGGGAAGAAAGCTGAGGAACTGGAGCATGTGACAAGGGAGGACGCCTTACGGCATCCCAACTGGTCCATGGGGGCGAAGATCACTGTGGATTCCGCCACACTGATGAACAAGGGCCTGGAATTTATCGAGGCCATGCACCTGTACCACATGCCGCCGGAGAAAATTTCCGTGCTGATCCACCGGGAGAGTATCATCCACTCCCTGGTGGAATACTGTGATAATGCCATGATCGCCCAGCTGGGCTCGCCGGATATGCGCCTGCCCATCCAGTATGCCCTGACCTGGCCCAGGCGTATCCTCGGCCCGGCCGCCCCCCTGGATCTGTGGAGCTGCGGCGGGCTGACCTTTGGTACGCCGGACACGGACACTTTCCGCTGTCTGGCCCTGGCCTATGAGGCGGCCCGAACCGGCGGCACCGCCGGTGCCATCCTAAACGGGGCCAACGAGGCCGCCGTGGCCCAGTTCCTGGCGGGAAAGATCGGCTTTTTGGACATCGCCCGCCGGGTGGAACGCGCCATGGAGCGCGTGGCCGTGGTGCAGGAGCCCGGGCTGCAGGATATCCTCGATGCGGACCAGGAGGCCCGCCGGGCGGCCCTAGACTGAGCTTTCCGCGATTTGGAGGTTTTATGCTGTATATCATCGTCGGTATCCTGATCTTCGGCGCCCTCATCGCCGTCCATGAGTTTGGCCATTTCATCACCGCCAAGCTGTTCGGCGTGCGGGTGAACGAGTTTGCCATCGGCATGGGGCCCGCCATTTTCCACCGGCAGAGGGGGGAGACGGAGTATTCCCTCCGTCTGTTTCCCGTGGGGGGCTACTGCGCCATGGAGGGGGAGGATGACGACTCCGACGATCCCCGGGCCTTTGGCAGCGCGAAGCTGTGGAAAAAGCTGATCATTCTTTGCGCCGGGGCCTTTATGAACTTCCTGGCCGGACTGGTGATGCTGCTGTTCCTCTATCGCCCTATGGGGGACGCCTATGCCGGGCCTATGGAGGGCTACGGCACTGAGAACTGCGGCCTTCAGGTGGGGGATGTGTTCCTGTCTGTGGACGGCCAGCCGGTGAACGAGCTGGGGCAGACCAGGGAATACCTCAGTCAGGCGGGAGATACGGTGGACCTGGTGGTCCGCCGGGATGGGCAGGAGATAGAGCTGACGGTGTATCTGCCCCTCCAGACCCGGACGGATGAGGCGGGCGCCACCACCCGCATGCGCGGGATCCTGGTGGGGAGAGCCCCGGTGCCCGCCACGGTGACGGGGCGGCTGAGCTATGCCTGGGACGAGGCGCTGTATTTTGCCCGGGTCGTGTGGCTCAGCCTGCGTCAGCTGATCTCCGGGCAGGTGGGCCTGCGGGACCTGTCAGGCCCGGTGGGCATCGTGGACACCATGACCCAGGTGGGCAGCCAGTCCTCTACCGTGAAGGCGGGCCTGACCAATGTGGTGTACTTGGGCGCCCTGATCGCCGTGAATCTGGCGGTGATGAATCTGCTGCCCCTGCCGGCACTGGACGGGGGGCGGGTGTTTTTCCTGCTGCTGAACGGCATTGGCTATGCCCTGTTCAAAAAGAAGATAGACCCCAAGTATGAGGGGTATGTGCATATGATCGGCCTGTTTCTGCTGCTGGCCCTGATGGCCGCGGTCACGCTGAGCGACGTGGGCAAGCTGTTCGGAAAATAGGCGGGGAGGTCGTTATGAAGCAAACAAAACAGATCTGTGTGGGCGGCGTCCCCATTGGGGGCGGCGCCCCTGTCACCATCCAGTCCATGACCAACACCCGGACGGACGATGTCCAGGCCACGGCGGAGCAGATCCGGAAGCTGGCCGCCGCCGGGTGTGACATCGTCCGGGTGGCGGTGCCCGACATGGCCGCCGCCAAGGCGGTGGGAAGGATCCGCGAGCTCAGTCCCATCCCCGTGGTGGTGGACATCCACTTTGACTACAAGCTGGCCCTGGAGGCCATTGCCGCCGGGGCGGACAAGGTGCGCATCAACCCGGGCAACATCGGGGGCGAGGACCGGGTGAAGGCGGTGGCGGACGCCTGCCGCCAGCGGGGCATCCCCATCCGTATCGGGGTGAACGGCGGCTCTCTGGAGAAGCCGCTGCTGGCCAAATACGGCCACGTGTGCCCCGAGGCCATGGTGGAGTCCGCCTTCGGACACATCCGCCTGCTGAACAAGTTCGACTTCGACGACATCTGCGTGTCCCTGAAGTCCTCCAGCGTATCCACCACCATGAAAGCCTATGAATTGATGTCGCAGGAAAGTAATTATCCTTTACATGTTGGAGTGACCGAGACGGGCACCCCCCGTATGGGCGTCCTGAAGTCCGCCATTGGGATCGGCGGTCTGCTGGCCCTGGGGATCGGGGATACCATGCGGGTGTCTCTGTCCGCCGACCCCGTTGAGGAGGTCTACGCCGCCCGGGACATCCTGAAGGCCGCCGGCGTGCGGAGGGACGGACCGGAGCTGATCTCCTGTCCCACCTGCGGCCGCACCCGCATCGACCTGATCGGCCTGGCCGGGCAGGTGGAGGAGCGCTTAAAGGCGGTGGATAAGCCCATCACCGTGGCGGTGATGGGGTGCGTGGTCAACGGCCCCGGGGAGGCCTCCGCCGCCGACTGCGGCATTGCCGGAGGGATCGGTGAGGGCC
>CAVJLQ010000062.1:0-4080 GCA_963650435.1 Alloprevotella sp.
CCATGCCGAAGAAGGCGATGACCCACATCCAGAAGATGGCGCCGGGGCCGCCGGTCAGGATGGCGCCGGAGGCGCCCACGATGTTGCCGGTGCCCACCTGGGCGGCGATGGCGGTGGCCAGCGCCTGGAAGGAGCTCATGCCGCTGTCATGCTTCTTGCCCCGCAGGGTCAGGTTGCCGAACACCTTCTTCATGCCCTCGCCGAAGCAGCGCACCTGGACGAACCGGGTCTGAATGGAGTACCACAGGCCCACGCCCACCAGAAGAAAGACCAGGATGTAGTTGGACAGGTAGGTGTTGATGTCACATACGATGGGGTAGAGTACGGTTTCAAGGTTGGTGATGAATGCTTCCATAGAAAATCCCTCCCGAAAATGTCTCCCGGCGGCAGCGGCCGGGAAAAATAAAACGGACCGGCGGATGGAAGCTGTTCCATCTGCCGCTCCGGAGAGGATCGGCGCGCCAAGGCGCGCACGGACGGAGGACCGTCCGCTTGCTCTGTCCTTTTGCCTGAGAGATTGGCAGGCGTGCGCCTGCTTTGCACCTTCGGCCCCCGCTTGACGCGGGCTTCTCCAGAGTTACATCCGCGCGCAGTCCTCATCCCCATGTGGGGAAACCTGAGAGTGTTACTCCTTCGGCAGGCATAAAGCCTTTTCCTGAGCGCTTCGTCTGTCCTGTTTGATTGTACGCTTACCATAGCACCGGGCACGCGAAATGTCAACCCCTGAAAAACAAATATGTGCGGAGGGTGGATAATTTCCCCGTTCGGGGCCCTCTCTTTGGGGAAAATGCAGAGGGCCCCAGGTAAAAAGTTTACAATTCCCTCTTTTTTTGGGGGGCGGGCTGTGCTATACTGAATTGATTTGTATCCGCGGCCTTTTTTGGCCGCAGCAAAGAGGTGTTTGACGAAATGAGTTTGATCACAAAACTGTTTGGCACCAGCTCCCAGCGGGAAGTGAAGGCCATCATGCCCATTGTGAACAAGATCGAAGCCCTGGAGGAGGAGTATAAGGCCCTGACGGACGCCCAGCTCCAGGCCAAGACCCCTGAATTCAAGCAGCGCCTTGCCAACGGCGAGACGCTGGACGACATCCTGCCGGAGGCCTTCGCCGCCTGCCGCGAGGCGGCGTGGCGCGTGCTGGAGATGCGCCCCTACCGGGTGCAGCTCATCGGCGGCATCATCCTGCACCAGGGCCGCATCGCCGAGATGAAGACCGGCGAGGGCAAGACTCTGGTGGCCACCCTGCCCGCCTATCTGAACGCTCTGGCGGGCAAGGGCGTGCACATCGTCACCGTGAACGACTACCTGGCCAAGCGCGACAGCGAGTGGATGGGCAAGGTCTACCGCTTCATGGGCCTGTCCGTGGGCCTGATCATCCACGGGGTGATGGGGGCGGAGAAGAAGGCCGCCTATAACGCCGACATCACTTACGGCACCAACAACGAGTTCGGCTTCGACTACCTGCGGGACAACATGGCCATCTACGCCAGCGAGCAGGTGCAGCGGGGCCACTCCTTCGCCATCGTGGACGAGGTGGACTCCATCCTCATCGACGAGGCCCGTACCCCCCTGATCATCTCCGGCCAGGGGGAGGAGTCCACCCAGCTGTACACCATCGCCGACCAGTTCGCCTCCCGTCTGGTCTGCCGCCGCATCGCCAAGGTGGACGAGAAGGAGGAGGAGGACGTCAACATCGACGCCGACTATATCGTGGACGAGAAGGCCCGCACCGCCACCCTGACGGCCCGGGGCATCAAGAAGGCGGAGCAGTTCTTCAACATCGAGAACCTGGCCGACCCGGAGAACACCACCCTGTCCCACCACATCAACCAGGCCATCAAGGCCCGGGGCGTGATGAAGCGGGACATCGACTATGTGGTGAAGGACGGACAGGTCATCATCGTGGACGAGTTCACCGGCCGCCTGATGTTCGGCCGCCGGTACAACGAGGGCCTGCACCAGGCCATCGAGGCCAAGGAGAACGTCACCGTGGCCCACGAGTCCAAGACCCTGGCCACCATCACCTTCCAGAACTATTTCCGCCTGTACGACAAGCTGTCCGGCATGACCGGCACCGCCATGACCGAGCAGGAGGAGTTCGGCACCATCTATGAGCTGGATATCGTGGAGATCCCCACCAACAAGCCCCTGGCCCGTATCGACCACCCCGACGTGGTGTATAAGAACGAGGCGGGCAAGTACCGCGCCATCATGAAGCAGGTGGAGGAGTGCCACGCCAAGGGCCAGCCCGTGCTGGTGGGCACCGTGTCCATCGAGAAGTCCGAGCTGCTGAGCAAGATGCTCTCCCGCATGGGCATCAAGCACAATGTGCTGAACGCCAAGAACCACGAGAAGGAAGCCGAGATCGTGGCCCAGGCCGGCAAGTTCGGGGCCGTCACCGTGGCCACCAACATGGCCGGCCGCGGCACCGACATCATGCTGGGCGGCAACGCGGAGTTCCTGGCCAAGGCCGACCTGCGCAAGGCGGGCATGACCGACGAGCTGATCGCCGAGGCCACCGGCTTTGCCGAGACGGACGACCAGGATATCCTGCGGGCCCGGCAGATGTTCCAGCAGGCCGAGGCCAAGTATAAGCAGGACATCAAGGACGAGGCGGAGAAGGTCCGCGCCGTGGGCGGCCTGTTCATCCTGGGCACCGAGCGGCACGAGTCCCGCCGCATCGACAACCAGCTGCGCGGCCGCGCCGGCCGTCAGGGCGACCCCGGCGAGACCCGGTTCTACCTGTCCCTGGAGGACGACATCATGCGTCTGTTCGGCTCCGAACGGATCATGAATATGATGGAGAAGGTGGGCCTGGACGAGGACACCCCCATCGACGCCAAGATGCTCTCCGGCGCCATCGAGAACGCCCAGAAGAGCGTGGAGTCCCGGAACTTCCAGACCCGTAAGAACGTGCTGCAGTACGACGACGTGATGAACACCCAGCGGGAGGTCATCTACAAGCAGCGCGCCCAGGTGCTGGCCGGGGACGACCTGCACGAGTCCCTGCAGAACATGCTGCACAACACCGTCCGCTCCGCCATCCTGGGCCATATGGGCGAGCAGAAGCACATGGATGCCGAGGCCTTCCAGCAGGCCATGGCCCCCTTCCGCACCATGTTCCTGGCCCCGGGCGAGCTGAAGCTGACCGACGAGCAGCTGCAGCAGTATGACGCCGAGGGCCTGGTGGAGCTGGTCAGCCAGAAGGCGGAGAAGGTCTACGCCGCCAAGGAGCAGGAGATCGGAGCACCCCTCATGCGGGAGCTGGAGCGCATCGTCATGCTGCGGGTGGTGGACGAGTACTGGATGGATCACATCGACGCCATGAACGAGCTGAAGCAGGGCATCGGCCTGCGGGCATACGCCCAGACCGACCCCGTGGTAGCCTATAAGACCGAGGGCTACGAGATGTTCGAGAGCATGGTGGCCGCCATTCAGGAGGAGACCCTGCGCCGCCTGTTCATGGTGCGCCTGCGCAAGAACGAGGAGGTCAAGCGCACCCGGGTGGCCAAGATCACCGGCGAGTCCGCCGGGGGGAGCGACGGCACCGTGCGCAAGCAGCCCGTGAAGGTGGTCAAGATCGGCCGCAACGACCCCTGCCCCTGCGGCAGCGGCCTGAAGTGGAAGAAGTGCACCTGCAAGCAGTACCACCCGGACCAGAGCGCCCAGCAGTAAGAACAAGATCAGCGGCCCCGGCTGTGCCGGGGCCGCTGAAGCTGTTTTGCGCCCGCGCCGGGCGGGCTGTTGACAGAGGACACGGGTTTTTGTTATCATAGGCCCGCGGGCCGGCCCGGCGCTGTCCGGCGGCCCTGGAAAACGATGAACGGCTCCGGCCTGTGCCGGAGCAAAGAGGAGGATATGAAATGAATCTCTGGCATGATGTGGCCCCCAGCCGGGTGCGGGCAGAGGATTTTCTGGCCGTGATCGAGATCGAGAAGGGCTCTAAAAACAAGTATGAGATGGATAAGGAGACGGGGGCCCTGCGCCTGGACCGCATCCTCTATACCTCTACCCACTACCCCGCCAACTACGGCTTCATCCCCCGCACCTGGGCGGACGACGGCGACCCGCTGGACGTTC
>CAVJLQ010000063.1:0-3091 GCA_963650435.1 Alloprevotella sp.
CCGACACCTCCATCGCCGACAAGGTGTACATGGAGCCCCTGACCCTGGAGTATGTGGCCCGCATCCTGCGCAAGGAGCGGCCCGACGCCATCGTCCCCGGCATCGGCGGCCAGACCGGCCTGAACCTGGCCATGCAGCTGGAGAAGAAGGGCATCCTGAAGGAGTGCCAGGTGGAGCTGCTGGGCACGGACAGCGACAGCATCCGCCGGGCCGAGGACCGGGAGCTGTTCAAGGAGCTGTGCCAGTCCATCGGCGAGCCCGTCATCCCCTCCCAGATCACCTATGACCTGGAGGAGGCCAAGGCGGCGGCCAAGACCATCGGCTACCCCGTGGTGCTCCGCCCCGCCTTCACCCTGGGCGGCACCGGCGGCGGCTTTGCGGACAACGAGGCCGAGCTGGTGGAGCTGGGCGCCCAGGCATTCAAGCTCTCCCCCATCCACCAGGTGCTGATTGAGAAGAGCGTAAAGGGCTATAAGGAGATTGAGTTCGAGGTCATGCGGGACGCCTCCGACCGGGCCATCACCATCTGCGGCATGGAGAACATCGACCCCGTGGGCGTCCACACCGGCGACTCCATCGTGGTGGCCCCCATCATGACCCTGAACGACCACGACCTGAAGATGCTCAACGACAGCGCCATCAAGATCATCCGCACCCTGAAGATCCAGGGCGGCTGCAACGTGCAGTTCGCCCTGGACCCCAAGACCTCTGAGTACTTCCTCATCGAGATCAACCCCCGGGTGTCCCGCTCCTCCGCCCTGGCCAGCAAGGCCAGCGGCTACCCCATCGCCCGGGTCACCGCCAAGGTAGCCGTGGGCATGGATCTGGACGAGATCGCCGTGGCCAACACCACCGCCGCCTTCGAGCCCAGCCTGGACTATGTGGTGGCCAAGCTGCCCCGGTTCCCCTTCGACAAGTTCTCCGCCGCCGCCAACACCCTGGGCACCCAGATGAAGGCCACCGGCGAGGTCATGGGCATCGGCACCACCCTGGAGGAGTGCCTGCTCAAGTCCGTCCGCTCCCTGGAGATCGGCGCCCACCACATCTGGCTGCCCAAGTTCCAGGACAAGAGCAGGGAGGAGCTGCTGGAGTATCTGGGCCAGTTCCGGGACGACGGCCTGTTCGCCATCGCCCAGCTGCTGCGCCTGGGCACCAGCATCGAGCAGCTGCACGCCGTGACCATGATCACCCCCTACTTCCTGGAGAGGTTCAAGGCCATCGTGGATATGGAGCAGGTGCTGCGGGACCACAGGGGGGACGGCGAGACGCTGAAAAAGGCCAAGGCGATGGGCTTCTCCGACCCCTGCATCGCCTATCTGTGGGGGATGAGCGAGCAGGAGGTCTGCCAGCAGCGGGAGAAGCTGGACCTGTTCCCTGTATATAAGATGGTGGATACCTGCCACACCGGGGCCTACATCCCCTACTTCTACTCCACCTATGCCCCGGGGGCGAAGAACGAGTCCCGCCTGTCCGGCAAGGAGAAGGTGGTGGTGCTGGGGGCCGGCCCCATCCGCATCGGCCAGGGTGTGGAGTTCGACTACTCCACCGTCCACGCGGTGCAGACCATCCGCAAGGCGGGCCGCGAGGCCATCATCATCAACAACAACCCTGAGACCGTCTCCACCGACTACACCACCGCCGACAAGCTGTACTTCGAGCCCCTGACCCCCGAGGATGTGATGAACATCCTGCGGTACGAGCAGGCGGGCGGCGTCATCGCCAGCCTGGGCGGACAGACGGCCATCAACCTGGCCCAGCCCCTGATGGATCGCGGGGTAAAGCTGATCGGCACCGACTGCGCCGCCATCGAGCGGGCGGAGAACCGGGACTGCTTCGAGAAGCTGCTGCTGGAGCTGGGCATCCCCCAGCCCCGGGGCGCCGCGGTGACCAACATCGAGGACGGCCTGAAGGCTGCCCACGCCGTGGGCTACCCCGTGCTGGTGCGCCCCTCCTTCGTGCTGGGCGGCCGGGCCATGGAGATCGTGGCCGACGACGACATGCTCCGCCGCTACCTGAAGACCGCCGTGGAGGTGGATGAGGACAAGCCCGTTCTGGTGGACAAGTACATCTCCGGCCGTGAGGTAGAGGTGGACGCCATCTGCGACGGCCGGGACGTGTTCGTCCCCGGCATCATGGAGCTGGTGGAGCGCACCGGCGTCCACTCCGGCGACTCCATCAGCGTGTACCCCTCCTTCTCCATCTCTGACAAGGTAAAGGGCACCATCCTGACCTACGCCAAGAAGCTGGGCCTGGGCATCGGCATCGTGGGTCTTTACAACATCCAGTTCATCGTGGACAAGAACGACGACGTGTATATCATCGAGGTCAACCCCCGCTCCTCCCGCACGGTGCCCTTCCTGTCCAAGGCCACGGGCTACCCCCTGGCCGACATCGCCACCAACGTGATCCTGGGCACCAGCCTGAAGGAGCAGGGCATCTTCGACCTGTACCCCCAGGAGAAGAAGCGCCGCTACGTCAAGGTGCCCGTGTTCTCCTTCGCCAAGATCCGGGGGCTGGACGCCTATCTGTCCCCGGAGATGAAGTCCACCGGCGAGGCCATCGGCTACGACGACAAGCTGCCCCGGGCCATGTATAAGGCCCTGCAGGCCGCGGGCATGAACGTGCAGAACTACGGCACCGTGCTGGTGACCCTGGCGGACGAGGACAAGGCGGAGGGCCTGCCCCTGGTGCGCCGGTTCTACGAGATGGGCTTCAACATCGAGGCCACCGCCGGCACCGCCGCCTATCTGAAATCCCACGACATCCGCACCCGGGTGCGGGGCAAGCTCAGCGAGGGCAGCCACGAGATCCTGGACTCCATCCGCTCCGGCTACGTCAGCTATGTGATCAACACCCGCTCCATCCAGTCCGGGGCCCACGCCCAGGACGGCGCGGCCATCCGCCGCTGCGCGGTGGAGAACGGCGTGACCACCTTCACCTCTCTGGACACGGTGCGGGTGCTGCTGGACGTGCTGGAGGAGACCACACTGGCCATCTCCACCATCGACGCGGAGTAAGAAAGGGGAACTATGGAACAGCGGAACTTCACGGTTACAGAAAACGTAAAGCTGGCCGCCGGGACATACCGCAT
>CAVJLQ010000064.1:0-3316 GCA_963650435.1 Alloprevotella sp.
CGGGCAAGACCGTCATGCAGCACCAGCTGGCCAAGTGGTCCGACGTGGACATCGTGATCTACATCGGCTGTGGGGAGCGGGGCAACGAGATGACCGACGTGCTGCGGGAGTTCCCCGAGCTGGTGGACCCCCGCACCGGCGAGAGCCTGATGAAGCGCACGGTGCTGATCGCCAACACCTCCGATATGCCCGTGGCCGCCCGTGAGGCGTCCATCTACACCGGCATCACCATCGCCGAGTACTTCCGGGACATGGGCTACGCCGTGGCCGTCATCGCCGACTCCACCTCCCGCTGGGCCGAGGCCCTGCGCGAGATGTCCGGCCGTCTGGAGGAGATGCCCGGCGAGGAGGGCTACCCCGCCTACCTGTCCTCCCGCCTGGCCCAGTTCTACGAGCGGGCGGGCTCCGTCTCCTGCATCGGCACCGACGACCGCCGGGGCAGCCTGACCGCCGTGGGCGCTGTGTCGCCCCCGGGCGGCGACCTGTCCGAGCCCGTGTCCCAGGCCACCATGCGCATCGTCAAGGTGTTCTGGGCCCTGGACTCCTCCCTGGCCTACCGCCGCCACTTCCCCGCCATCAACTGGCTGACCTCTCACTCCCTGTATCTGGACAGCCTGAAGCCCTGGTTCGACGAGCACCTGGGCCGCCAGTTCCTGCAGAACCGGGAGTGGGCCATGGCTATGCTCCAGGAGGAGGCCAGCCTGAACGAGATCGTCCAGCTGGTGGGCAAGGACTCCCTGTCCGCCAAGGATCAGATCACCCTGGAGACCGCCCGGATCATCCGGGAGGACTTCCTGCAGCAGAACTCCTTTGTGGATGTAGACGCCTATTCCGAGTATGACCGGCAGGAGAAGCTGCTGGCCATGATCCACGACTACGACAGCCAGTGCCGCGCCGCCGCCGAAAAGGGCGGAGCGCTGGAGGAGCTGTTCGCCATTCCGGCCCGTGAGAAGCTGGGCCGGGCCAAATCCGTCCCCGCCGACCGCTACAAGGATGAGTACGCGGCCCTGTCCCAGGAGATGGAGGAGGAGACCGCGGCCATTGCCCAGAAAGGAGAGGACGCACAGTGATCCGGGAATATAAGACGATCCGAGAGATCTCCGGCCCCCTGATGGTGGTGGATCACGTTCAGGGCGTCACCTATGACGAGCTGGCGGAGATCGAGTTGACCGACGGCACCGTCCGCCGCTGCAAGGTGCTGGAGGTGAACGGCGACACCGCCGTGGTCCAGCTGTTCGAGTCCTCCGCCGGCATCAACCTGGCCCAGTCCAAGGTGCGCTTCCTGGGCCACCCCTTGCAGCTGGGCGTGTCCGGCGACATGCTGGGCCGGGTGTTCAACGGCATGGGCCAGCCCATCGACGGCGGCCCCGCCATCCTGGCCGACGAGTACCGGGACATCAACGGCCTGGCCATGAACCCCGCCGCCCGCAACTACCCCAACGAGTTTATCCAGACGGGCATCTCTACCATCGACGGCCTGAATACCCTGGTCCGCGGCCAGAAGCTGCCCATCTTCTCCGGCTCCGGCCTGCCCCACGCCCAGCTGGCCGCCCAGATCGCCCGCCAGGCCAAGGTGCTGGACGGGGCGTCCAACTTCGCCGTGGTCTTCGCCGCCATCGGCATCACCTTCGAGGAGTCGGAGTTCTTCGTCAGCGAGTTCAAGCGCACCGGGGCCATCGACCGCACCGTGCTGTTCACCAACCTGGCCAACGACCCCGCCGTGGAGCGTATCGCCACCCCCCGTATGGCCCTGACCGCCGCGGAGTATCTGGCCTTCGAGAAGGGGATGCACGTGCTGGTCATCCTCACGGACATCACCAACTACGCCGAGGCCCTGCGTGAGATCTCCGCCGCCAAGAAGGAGGTCCCCGGCCGCCGCGGCTTCCCCGGCTACCTGTATACCGACCTGGCTACCCTGTATGAGCGGGCCGGCCGCCGCCTGGGCAACCCCGGCTCCATCACCCTGATCCCCATTCTGACCATGCCCGAGGACGACAAGACCCACCCCATCCCCGACCTGACCGGCTATATCACCGAGGGGCAGATCATCCTCTCCCGGGAGCTGTTCCGCCGGGGCGTCAATCCCCCGGTGGACGTGCTGCCCTCCCTGTCCCGTCTGAAGGACAAGGGCATCGGCGCGGGCAAGACCCGGGAGGACCACTCCGGCACCATGAACCAGCTCTTCGCCGCCTATGCCACCGGCAAGGAGAACAAGGAGCTCATGTCCATCCTGGGCGAGGCCGCCCTCAGCCCCACCGACCTGCTGTACGCCAAGTTTGCCGACGAGTTTGAAAAGCGCTATGTCTCTCAGGGCACGGACGAGAACCGCTCCATCGAGGAGACCCTGGATCTGGGCTGGGAGCTGCTGTCCATCCTGCCCCGGGGCGAGCTGAAGCGCATCAAGCCGGAGTATATCGACAAATATCTGCCTAAGAAGGACTAAGGGGGGATACTATGCCTTCCACGACCATCAATCCCACCCGGCAGGAGTTGACCCGCCTGAAGGGCCGCCTGCGCACCGCCCAGCGGGGCCACAAGCTGCTGAAGGACAAGCGGGACGAGCTGATGAAGCAGTTCATGGATGTGGTGCGGGAGAACCGCGCCCTGCGCCGCAAGGTAGAGGAGTCCCTCATGCGGGCCAACGGATCCTTTACCGTGGCCGCCGCCCTCATGTCCCCGGAGATGCTGGAGCAGTCCCTGCTGTATCCCAAGGAGAGCGTGTCTGTGGACATGACCTTTCAGAACATCATGTCTGTGGACGTGCCCCGGTACCAGTTCCACACCAAGAGCCAGGCCGCCGGAGAGGTCTACCCCTACGGCTTTGCCCAGACCAGCGGCGAGCTGGACGACGCGGTGGATGAAATGGCCCGGGTGTTTCAGGACATGCTGCGCCTGGCCGAGGTGGAAAAGACCAGCCAGCTGCTGGCCCAGGAGATCGAAAAGACCCGCCGCCGGGTGAACGCCCTGGAGTATGTGAAGATCCCGGAGATGCAGGCCAATATCAAGTATATCACCATGAAGCTGGACGAGAACGAGCGGGCCAACACCATCCGGCTGATGAAGGTGAAGGACATGCTGCTGAAGGAGAGCATCCAGGAGCGCCGGGCGGAGGACGCCAGGGCCCTGGAGGACTTCACGCAGGAGCAGGCGTAGGCCGCAGAGGATGCGAAAAGGACCGGCCCATAAAAAGGGGGGCCGCCAAAGCGGAGTCTGAATAAGAAAACATAGATGGACCCCCGCGGATGTTATCTGCGGGGGTCCACTGTTCACAGCCATTCGCCGAAGAATTTTTTGTTGGAACAAGGCGTTTTTCCGC
>CAVJLQ010000065.1:0-7393 GCA_963650435.1 Alloprevotella sp.
TCCCGACTTCCGCGAGCAGCTCATCGCCGACGCGGAGAAGATGCACATCTGGCGCCGCTCCAATAAGTGAGCTGCCTCTTTCCGTATCACAAAAACATCCTCCCTTCCGCCCAGACGGAAGGGAGGATATTTTTGTCTCCGCAAACATAAAAGTCCGTTTTATGGGACAGCTGGTCCTGTATTCTATAGTCACAACAGGGGGAGCGATGCTCTCCGGCGAAAGGAGCAGAGACCATGGAATACGAGTTTGTTTGGGTGAGAGGACACATCGAGGTGTTTGACGGGGCGGGGCGGTTCTGCTTCTCCGCCGACAGCGAGCGGGAGGCTATGGAGGAGCTGAACGCCGCCTGATGGCATAAGCCGCACCCCTGTCCCATACAATGGCAGTAAAAGCGGGAAGGGGTGGAACCGATGGCATATGAGGACAGCCGGCCCCGGCCGGAGACCGAGCACCGCCTGGTGCTGGAGGGGCGGGAGCAGCTGACTGTGACCGGCGTGGAGGAGGTGGAGAGCTTCGACGAGAGCTCCATCGTCATGGTCACGGGCAAGGGGGCGCTGATCGTCCGGGGGGAGCAGCTGCACATCGAGCAGCTGTCTCTGGACGGGGGCGCCCTGAAGGTGGAGGGCTATGTGGACTCCCTCACCTATGAGGAGGAGCAGCCCCGCCGGGGCGGCGGCCTGTTCGCCCGCCTGCTGGGGGGATGAGCGCAGACGTTGCCGCCCAGCTGGCCGCCCTGTGGCAGGGGGCGGCCCTCGGGGCGGCCATGGGGCTGCTGTACGACCTGTTCCGCATCCTGCGCCGGCGGGTGCGCCTGCCTCTGCTGGGCCCGGCGCTGGATCTGACCTTTTGGTGCGCGGCCACTGCCGCCCTGTTCCTCTGGTCCCAGTGGGCCTGGGGCGGGGTGGTGCGGCTGTACGGCGCCCTCTTCTGTCTCGGCGGCGGGGCGGTGTATTTCCGGCTGTTCAGTCCGCTGGCCCTGCGGCTGGGCTGGCTGTGCGCCGATCTGGCCGCCCTTTTTTGGCGGATACTCACGATCCCCCTCCGCCTGGGGATACACCTTTTGAAAAAATGTAAAGAAGTTTTCATTTCGCTCTTCCTTTTCCGCCGGAAATGGTATAGAATAAGCCAAATGACCCAGGAGATGGAGACGGTTGACCGCCGGCGCCGCCAACGGGAAGGAAGAGGGTGGACCCATGAAGCTGAAACGGACCGGTTTTTTGACCAAGCTGGTGATCTTGGTCCTGCTGGTATACATGGCCACCTCCTTGCTGGACCTGCGGGGCAGGATCGAAAGCGCCCAGCAGCAGCTGACCGATCTGACCGGCCAGGTGGAGACCCAGCGCCTGAAAAATCAGCAGCTGGCCGACGCCGTCGAGCACAAGGACGACCCCGAGATGCTGGAGCAGATGGCCCGTGAAAAGGGCTATGTGAAGCAGGGGGAGACCCTGTATATCGACGTGGCCAACTAAGCGGCCCGCCGCGGAAGGGAGCCGCGGCGTCCATGGGAATTACACAAGGAGGACATTTCAGGCAATATGGAGTTTGGTGTTGGGTCCATTCTGGACGGGAAGGTTACGGGAATTACAAAGTTCGGCGCGTTTGTGGCTCTGCCCGGGGGAAGATCCGGTCTTGTCCACATCTCTGAGATCGCATATTCTTATGTGAATGAGGTCTCCGACCACCTGCACGAGGGGCAGGAGGTCAAGGTCAAGGTCATCGGCATCGACCAGGCCAACCGCATCAACCTGTCCATCAAGCAGGTGGCCCCGCCGCCCCCCCGTCCCCAGGGCGATCGTCCCCGTCAGGGCGGGCCTCAGGGCGGCTTTCAGAGAGGGGGGCGTCCCCCCCGTCCCCAGGGGGACCGCCGGAGCGCGCCCAACACCTTCGTGCCCCGTCCGGCACCCAAGGAGCCCTCTGATTTTGAAGATAAGCTGAAGCAGTTCATGCAGTCCTCTGACAGCAAGCTGTCTGAGCTGCGCTACATGGAGAAAAAGGGCAGCCGCCGCACCGGCCGCCACTGAGAGCAGCGATCGAAATAATAAATGTCCCCCGGCGAAGCCGGGGGACATTTATTATTCAAACTTATTCCGGCCGATGCCGCTGTACTCCACCACCAGGGCGGCAATGGCCAGGATCAGGGCCAGGATATACATGGCGCTGTTGATCGTCTCGTCCACCAGTCCTACCCGCAGCAGCACCTCCGCCAGGGCCAGCGTCACCACAGAGGAGACGATCAGGTTCCGGGCCAGGGGCTTCATGCGCTTGCGTTTGGAGATGGGCTCCGTCCCCTGCGTCACCTTTCCGCCCGGGCGGGCGGCCTTTTTCTTTTTTCCTTTGCTCATGGTCCTCTCCCCCTTATCCCATGGTGCGGCGGATCACGCCGCCGCCCACCACCGTCTCTCCGTCATACAGCACCACCGACTGCCCCGGGGTCACCGCCCGCTGGGGGCGGTCGAAGGCGACGCGGATGGTGTCCTCCCCCGTCTGCCACACGGTGCAGGGCTGCTCCTCCATGCGGTAGCGCACCTTGGCCGCCAGACTCACCGGGCCGTCCAGCCGGCCGCAGGCGATGAGATTCACCCCGTCGGCCTCCAGAACGGCGGAAAACAGGCTGTCGTTCCCCGACAGCACCACGGTGTTGTCCGCCGGACGGATCTGCTTGACATACAGCCGCCCGTGGTCAGAGGAGACCCCCAGCCCCCGGCGCTGGCCCACGGTGTAGGCGATGATGCCCTCGTGGGTGCCCAGGACCTTCCCGTCCTCGTCCACAAAGGGGCCGGCGGGGCAGTCCCTGCCCGTATACCGGCGGATGAAGGCGGCGTAGTCCCCGTCGGGGACGAAGCAGATGTCCTGGCTCTCCCCCTTGCGGGCATTGACAAAGCCCTGCTCCGCGGCGATCTGCCGCACCTCGTCCTTGGACAGCCCCCCCAGGGGGAACAGGCTGTGGGCCAGCTGTTCCTGATCCAGGGGCCACAGGACATAGCTCTGATCCTTTTCCCGGTGGACGGCCCGCTTCAGCAGCCAGCGGCCCGCCCCCTGGTCCCGCTCCAGGCGGACATAGTGCCCCGTGGCGGCCATGTCCCAGTCCAGCTCCTGCCCCCGGCGGAGCATGGCCCCGAATTTCAGGCAGCGGTTGCACTCCACACAGGGGTTGGGGGTCTCCCCCCGCTCGTAGGCCGCGGCGAAGGGATCCATGACGCAGCGGCGGAACTCGTCCCCGAAGTTGAACACATAGTGGAGGATATTCAGCCGCCGGGCCACCGCCCGGGCGTCCTCCACATCGTCCAGAGAGCAGCAGCGGCTCTCCCCCTGGACGGCGATGTCGTCGTTGCCGAACAGCTTCATGGTCACGCCGACCACCTCATACCCCTGCTGCTGCAAAAGCCAGGCGGCCGCCGAGCTGTCCACCCCGCCGCTCATGCCCACGGCGGCCCGGACCGGTCTGTCCACGGCGCTCCCTCCCCTCTGCCCTGTCCCGGGCGCGGCATTTTTAGCGATTATACCATATTTTCCGGCCCGGTTCAATAAAAAACGCCCCAACCCATTGGAACTGCTGACTTTTCTCTTCACAACATCCGCTCTCCGCTCACCACAATATATAGTGGACAAGCTTTTCCGCCTGTGCTATAATTTGGTCTCGGTAGCCTTGCGGCCCCAGGCCGCTTTGCATAGCCGCCCTGCGCCGGGCGGCGGAAGTGAAGGAGAGAGCAGCATATGAAAGTCATCAAGCGCGACGGTACCATTGTGGACTACGACCGCAGCAAGATCGTCACCGCCATTGAAAAAGCCAACGCCGAGGTGCCCGCCGCCGACCGCATCGACCGGGCCCACATCGACGCCATCATCGACGGCATCGAGGCCATGAAGCGCCCCCGCATGCTGGTGGAGGACATCCAGGACCTGGTGGAGCAGGGCCTTGTGGCCGAGAACAAGTTCCACCTGGCCAAGACCTACATCATCTACCGCTACAACCGCGCCCTGGTGCGCAAGGCCAACACCACTGATGAGTCCATCCTGTCCCTGCTGCGCAACGAGAACAAGGAGCTGGCCGAGGAGAACTCCAACAAGAACACCATGATCGCCTCCACCCAGCGGGACTACATCGCCGGCGAGGTCAGCCGCGACCTCACCCGCCGCATCCTGCTGCCGGAGAAGATCTCCAAGGCCCACGACGAGGGGGCCATCCACTTCCACGACGCCGACTACTTCGTCCAGCCCATCTTCAACTGCTGCCTGATCAACATCGGGGACATGCTGGACAACGGCACCATGATCAACGCCAAGCTGATCGAAAGCCCCAAGAGCTTCCAGGTGGCCTGCACCGTGGTCACCCAGATCATCGCCTGCGTGGCCTCCAACCAGTACGGCGGACAGAGCGTGGATCTGCGCCATCTGGGCAAGTATCTGCGCATGACCTATGAAAAATACATCCGCAAGACCCGGGAGACCGCCCCCGAGCTGGACGACGCCACCGTGGAAAAGCTGGCCCACGCCCGCACCATCGACGAGCTGAAGAGCGGCGTGCAGACCATCCAGTATCAGATCAACACCCTGATGACCACCAACGGCCAGTCCCCCTTCGTCACCCTGTTCCTGAACCTGCAGGAGGACGACCCCTATCTGAAGGAAAACGCCATGATCGTGGAGGAGGTGCTCCGCCAGCGGCTGGAGGGCATCAAGAACGAGAAGGGCGTGTATATCACCCCCGCCTTCCCCAAGCTGGTGTATGTGCTGGACGAGCACAACTGCCTGAAGGGCGGCAAGTACGACTACATCACCGAGCTGGCGGTGAAGTGCTCTGCCAAGCGGATGTACCCCGACTATATCTCCGCCAAGAAGATGCGGGAGAATTACGAGGGCAATGTGTTCTCCCCCATGGGCTGCCGCTCTTTCCTGGCCCCCTGGAAGGACGAGCACGGCAACTATAAGTTCGAGGGCCGCTTCAACCAGGGCGTGGTGTCCCTGAACCTGCCCCAGATCGGCATTCTGGCCCGGGGGGACGAGGAGAAGTTCTGGTCCCTGCTGGACGAGCGGCTGGACCTGTGCTTCGAGGCCCTCATGTGCCGCCACAACGCACTGAAGAAGGTGCACGCCGGTTCCTCCCCCATCCACTGGCAGTACGGCGCTATTGCCCGCCTGGACAAGGACGCCCCCATCGAGCCCCTGCTGTACGGCGGCTACTCCTCCATCTCCCTGGGCTACATCGGCCTGTATGAGGTGACCAAGCTCATGCGGGGCTGCTCCCACACCACCCCCGAGGGGCAGGAGTTCGCCCTGAAGGTGATGCACCGCCTGCGCAAGGCCTGCGACGACTGGAAGAAGGAGACCAACATCGGCTTCGCCCTGTACGGCACCCCCGCCGAGAGCCTGTGCTATCGCTTCGCCCGCATCGACAAGGAGCGCTTCGGCACCATCCCCGACATCACCGACAAGGGCTACTACACCAACTCCTACCACGTGGACGTGCGGGAGAAGATCGACGCCTTCGACAAGTTCACCTTCGAGAGCCAGTTCCAGAAGATCTCTACCGGCGGCTGCATCTCCTATGTGGAGATCCCCAACATGCGCCACAATCTGGAGGCTTTGAAGGAGGTCGTCCGCTTCATCTACGACAACATCCAGTACGCCGAGTTCAACACCAAGAGCGACTACTGCCAGGTGTGCGGCTACGACGGCGAGATCATCATCAACGACGACAACCAGTGGGAGTGCCCCTGCTGCCACAACAAGGACCAGTCCAAGATGAACGTGACCCGCCGCACCTGCGGCTATCTGGGGGAAAACTTCTGGAACGTGGGCAAGACCAAGGAGATCAAGGCCCGTGTCCTGCACCTGTAAACAGCGGCGCGATACGCAAAAAACCAGCGGCTCCCCCCAGGGGGAGCCGCTTTGTTTTCTCGCCGGAGAAATTCCATTCCCGACAATGCCAAAAGCGGAAAACCAACTTGACAAGCCCCCCCTTTTATGCCATATTACCCTTGTGATCTAGGCGGGCCGGACTGGATGTGAGCGGAAAAAGTTTCCATATCCAACTTTTCCGAACATATCAAAAGGGACCGCGGTCCCTTTTGTGTTTCCCATGGGAAACACGGCCCGCGCCGCACCCCTCGTGGGCGGTATCTTATAAGGAGGTTCGGTATGAAACGTAAATTGTTATCCATCGCCCTGGCCCTGACCATGGCGCTTGGCATGCTGCCGGCGGCCGCGCTGGCGGAGGAGACAAATGTCGCCGAGGCAAACGGCACCCAGTATACGACGCTGCAGGAGGCCATCGATGCGGCAGGTTCTAGCAAGACTGTGACGATGCTGGCGGATACCCGCGAGAACGTCAGCATCGCCAAGAAACTGACCCTCGATCTGAACGGCTTCACCCTCAACGGCGGCACCGAGAAGGGCAAGCCCGCGCTGACCGTTACGAACGAGGTTACTGTCAAGGACAGCAGCGAGGCGCAGACCGGTACCATCATGCGTGAGGATACCGCAGAGAATTCCGGCGTTACCTCCCACTATGTCATCGACATTCAGGGCAAGTATGGCTTCCTCAGATTTGAGAGCGGCAATGTTAAGAACAACAGCGGCAATGATGCGGCTAAGGGCGCGTCCCTGATCCGCCTGGGCAACGACAGCGTCGCCGGTGCATATCCCACTCTGACCATTACGGGCGGTACATTCACGCAGAACAACTTTATTGCTATTAAGGTGGACCGCGGCACGCTCCACCTGAATGGCGGCGTAGTGAATTCCGCTAACAGCTACGCCGTTGAGAACTGGAACAATGCCAATATCAAGGGCGGTACCGTCAACGGTACTGTGTCCTCCTGGGTGTACAGCACCGGCGCGGCATTCAGCAAGCTCACAATCAGCGGCGGTCAGATCAACGGCAATGTTGCGTCCGTCAACTATGACAAGGCCGCAGACAAGCAGGCCCGTATCTATGTTACCGGCGGCGAAGTCAACGGCACGCTGGGCACCTATACTTATGCTAACGGTCTGGTCCCCACCGATGTGACTGCCATGGCTACTGTTGAGGTCACCGGCGGCACATTCAGTAATGACCCGACTAAGTATGTGGTCGAAAGCTCGGCTATCACTTCCAACGGTGATGGCACTTACGGTGTGGCAAAAACCTATCTTGCCAAGGTCGGTGAGACCTCTTACTACACCATGGACGAGGCGTTCCATGCTGCCGTTGCAAACGGCGAGACGCTCACGCTCCTGCGCAACTACACCACTAATGCGGTGCAGAACTCCGGCTCCAAGAGCTTTACTATCGATCTGAACGGCTTCACATGGACCTACACCGGTACGGATACGAATTGTGCTGCATTCGAGATCAACTATTCCGACGTCACCCTGACCGTGAAGAACGGCAAGATCGTCAGCGGCTCGATG
>CAVJLQ010000065.1:7403-8678 GCA_963650435.1 Alloprevotella sp.
TCGTCAGCTCGCAGCTCGTCGGCCTGATCCCGTCGGCTATGGGCGGCACGATCAAGTACGACAACGCCGGTCTGGTGTTTGAGGATGTCGAGGCGACCGCCAACGGTCACAGCGGCATCGAGACCAACGGCAATAACACCAACGACACTGTCACGCTGAAGAACAGCACCCTCAACGTGCCCAACGGCTACGGCATCTACTTCCCCAGCAGCGGCACGCTGACCATCGACAACTCCACCATCAATGCCAAGACCATGGGCGTTCAGGTCTGCGCGGGCAGCCTGAGCATCAATGAGGGCAGCGCGATCACCGTCACCGGTGATGGCGTCACCAAGACCGAGAACGACGGTGCCGTCGAGAATGGCGCGGCAGTTTCCATCCTGAGTCGTAATGGCTACAGAAGCCTTGACCAAATCACCATCACCGGTGGTTCCTTTAAGGCCAACGGGACCAATGCTGCTATCAAGGTCTCCGAGTGGGACAATACCAGCAAGGAAGAAACGGATACGTTTGATAACACCAACAAGACCGTTCAGGTCTCCGGCGGCAATTTCTCCCAGCCTATTGAAAAGGAATACCTGGATCCCAGCTTGAACGCTGAACTGGTAAGTGCCGGCAGCGATACTCCCTATAGCTACTATACCGACGTAAAAGATGCCTCTGCTGCTGCCAAACCCGGCGACACCGTGACCGACCTGACTTCCAATGATAACACTGTTACCGTTACTTTGAACTATAATGACGGCGTTTCCGCTGATGCCAAGATCACGGTCGTGAAAGATACCACCATCGATCTGCCTACCCCCACCCGCAGCGGCTACCGCTTCAATGGCTGGTACGACGAGAATAACACAAAAATCGAAAATCCCTATTCTGTCACCGCCAGCATTGAACTCACCGCCTCCTGGACCAAGAATGCCAGCTCCTCCCGCTACAACGTCACCGCCCCCAAGGCGGACAACGGCACTGTGACCGTGACCCCCTCCCGGGCCAGCAAGGGCGACACGGTGACGATCACCGTCAAGCCCGACAGCGGCTACGTGCTGGAGACCATCACCGTTCTGGACAAGGACGGCAAGGAGTTGACCCTCACCGACAAGGGCGACGGCAAGTACACCTTCACCATGCCCAAGGGCGAAGTGACCGTGAAGGCCGCCTTCAAGGCGGACGGCACCTCCACCTCCTTCTTCGACGATGTGGCTGCCGATTCCTACTACTATGAGGCCGTGAAGTGGGCCGTGGAGAAGGGCATCACCACCGGCATCGGCAATAACC
>CAVJLQ010000066.1:0-5680 GCA_963650435.1 Alloprevotella sp.
GACGGTCGACGATGATCTCGAGGTGCAGCTCGCCCATGCCGGCGATGATGGTCTGCCCGGTCTCCTCATCGGTGTAGGTCTTAAAGGTGGGGTCCTCCTCGGCCAGCTTCATCAGGGCGATGCCCATCTTCTCCTGGCCGGCCTTGGTCTTGGGCTCGATGGCCACGCGGATCACGGGCTCGGGGAACTCCATGGATGGGATGCTTCTCATCACACAGGGTGTCGCCGGTGGTGGTGTTCTTCAGACCGATGACGGCGCAGATGTCGCCGGCATAGCAGCACTCGATGTCCTCGCGGTGGTTGGCGTGCATCTGAAGGATACGGCCGATACGCTCTTTCTGCTTCTTGGTGGAGTTCAGAACGGTGGTGCCGGTGTTCAGGATGCCGGAGTACACACGCACGAAGGACAGGCGGCCCACAAAGGGATCGGTAGCGATCTTGAACGCCAGAGCGCCCAGGGGGGCGTTGTCGTCAGAGGGACGCTCCTCCTCCTCTTCGGTCTCGGGGTTGATGCCCTTGATGTGGGGGATGTCGATGGGAGAGGGCATATAGTCCACGATGGCGTCCAGCAGCTTCTGCACGCCCTTGTTCTTGTAAGAGGTGCCGCAGGTGACGGGGACCACCAGGTTGTCGATGGTGCCCTTACGCAGAGCCTTGCGGATCATCTCCTGGGGAACGGGCTGCTCGTCCAGGACCAGCATCATGATCTCCTCGTCGATGTCGGCGCAGGCGTCCAGCAGCTTGCTGCGGTACTCCTGAGCCAGCTCCATCATATCCTCGGGGATGGGCTCCACACGCATGTCCTTGCCCAGCTCGTCGTAGTAGATGTCGGCGTCCATCTCCACCAGGTCGATGATGCCCTTGAAGGTATCCTCAGAGCCGATGGGCAGCTGGATAGGCACGGCATTGCACTTCAGACGGTCGTGGATCATGTGCAGCACGTTGTAGAAGTCGGCGCCCATGATGTCCATCTTGTTGACGTAGATCATGCGGGGAACGCGGTAGTTATCCGCCTGACGCCAAACGGTCTCGGACTGGGGCTCGACGCCGCCCTTGGCGCACATGACGGTAACGGAGCCGTCCAGCACGCGCAGGGAGCGCTCCACCTCAACGGTGAAGTCCACGTGGCCCGGGGTGTCGATGATGTTCAGACGGGTCTTGGGGAACTGCTTCTTGGTCCCCTCCCAATAGCAGGTGGTGGCGGCGGAGGTGATGGTGATGCCGCGCTCCTGCTCCTGCGCCATCCAGTCCATGGTGGCGGTACCCTCGTGGGTCTCGCCGATCTTGTAGTTGACGCCGGTGTAGTAGAGGATACGCTCGGTGGTGGTCGTCTTGCCCGCGTCGATGTGGGCCATGATGCCGATGTTGCGCGTATTCTCCAGGGATACTTTTCTTGCCATATCGCTCTCCTTCTGGCTTAGAAGCGATAGTGGGCGAAGGCCTTGTTGGCCTCGGCCATCTTGTGGGTATCCTCACGCTTCTTCACCGCGCCGCCCAGGTTGTTGGCGGCGTCCATGATCTCGGCGGCCAGGCGCTCCTTCATGGTCTTCTCGCCGCGGTTGCGGGCATAAGTGGTCAGCCAGCGCAGACCCAGGGTCTGACGGCGCTCGGGACGCACCTCCATGGGGACCTGATAGGTGGAGCCGCCCACACGGCGGGACTTGGTCTCCAGGGACGGCATGATGTTCTCAAGAGCCTGGGTATAGACCTCCATAGGCTCCTTGCCGGTCTTGTCCTTGATGATCTCGAAGGCGCCGTAGACTACCTTTTGCGCTACGCCCTTCTTACCATCCAGCATGACGCTGTTGGTGAGCTTGGTAACCAGGACGGAGTTGTAAAGCGGATCGGGCAGAACCTCCCGCTTGGGTACATTTCCTCTTCTGGGCACTTTGCTTCCCTCCTTCATATAGAATTAAAATGAAATCATAGGTACTCGAAGCATGGCTATGCTCCGTGTAATGCCTGTCCGAGGTCTGCCTATCATATAGGTAAACGCTCGGCAAGGCTGCGGGCCGCGCCTTACGCGCAGGCCCCTTTCGTTGCCTTGCGCAAACGCACAATGCAATTCAGGTTGGACTTTCGTCCGGACTCAGCAGAGAAAATCACTTCTTCTTGCCGGCCTTGGGGCGCTTGGCACCGTACTTGGAGCGGGCCTGCATACGTCCGTTCACGCCCTGGGTATCCAGAGTGCCGCGGATGATGTGGTAACGCACGCCGGGCAGGTCCTTGACACGGCCGCCGCGGATCATGACCACGGAGTGCTCCTGCAGGTTGTGGCCCACGCCGGGGATGTAGGCGGTGACCTCCATGCCGTTGGTCAGGCGCACACGGGCGATCTTACGCAGAGCGGAGTTCGGCTTCTTAGGAGTGGAAGTACGAACGGCGGTGCAGACACCTCTCTTCTGGGGGGAGGGCAGATCGGTCTGACGGTTGCTCAGGGTGTTCAGGCCGTGCTGGAGGGCGGGAGAAGTGGACTTGTAGGCCACCTGCTGACGGCCCTTGCGGACCAGCTGGTTAAAAGTAGGCATAATGTTCCTCCTTTCTCAAAGGTTGCCCGGTGTTCCGGGCATAGTATATATTTTAACAAGATCGGGAAGGTTTATTCCCCGCTCCTGTTAAAATCAAAGGGAAACGCGGACGGCGGCGGCGCTGCCCACGGCGATGCCGCAGGCGGCCCCCAGCGTCTTCATCAGGGGGATGTGGTTCACGGTCACGCCCTTCTCCCGGGCCAGCTCTACCAGGGGCTGGGTGACGCGGGGGTCGGCGTCGTCGGCCACGAACAGGGCCTCGGCCCGGCCGGCGGACAGGGCGCGGCGGGCCTGCTTGGCGCCCACCACTGTGTTGGTGTGATCCAGGGTCTCTAACATTCGGTGCCCCTCCTTGCCCTTTTTGGGGGTAATTTCATCGGGTAAAAGGGCGCAAAGCCCCTACCACCGCAATTTGGAATTATACCATGGTATTTCCGCCCCGTCAAGCACTTCTTATGGGGGAAGATCACAGATATCCCAGGGGATAGAGCACTTTTTTGGACAGATGCGCCTTTGCAAAAATTTTATGCGCTTTTGGGGAACCTTTTTCTTCCAAGGAGCGTCTAAGCCGGTGTGAGCAAACAAAACGCCCGCGGCGCGTCTGCGGAGAAATAAGGAGGAACTGACATGAACCGTCTGTTTACCGTTTTGCTGGCCGGGGTCATCCTGCTGGCCGGCTGCGCCGCTCCCGGGCCCCGGGGCGGCGCCCAAGTAAGGCAGCTGTCCGCCACCCCCATCGTCCTCAGCGACCAGGACAGGGCGGACCATGAAGCGCAGACCGGCGGCGTCTGCGCCGCTATGACCGGCTTCGGCGTAGAGCTGCTGCGGCAGCTGCGGGCCCAGGAGGGCGGGCAGGTGGTGATCTCCCCCTTGTCCGCGGCGCTGGCCCTGTCCATGAGCGCCAACGGGGCCCAGGGGGACACCCTGGAGCAGTTTGAGGCCCTGTTCGGCGGCGATCTGGACGCCATCAACGCCGCCTGCTCCCAGCTGATGCAGGAGTATCAGGCACTGGGCGGCTCCACCCAGTGCCACATCGCCAACAGCGTCTGGGCCGACCCCGAGGGTCAGATCAAGGACGAGTTCGTGGGCAAGTGCCAGGGCATCTTCGACGCCCAGGTGTTCCAGGCCGACCTGTCTGATAAGAGCATCGTCAAGGCGGTGAACGGCTGGGTATCTGACAACACGGAGAAGATGATCCCCAACATCATCGACAAGCCCTTTGGAGAGGACTCCGCCGCCCTGCTGATCAATGCCCTGTACCTGAAAAACACCTGGCTGAGCAAGTTCGACCCCAACAGCACGGGCAAGCGCGTCTTTGCCCACGCCGACGGCAAGACCCAGAAGATCGACTTTCTCAACGACGGCTATACGGGCTTTGACTATGTCAAGGGGGACGGCGTCCAGGGCGTGGTGCTGCCCTATGACGACGGCCGCCTGGGCTTTGCCGCCCTGCTGCCCGACGGTGACCTGGACAGCTGGCTGTCCGGCCTGACGGGGGGGCAGCTGGCCGCCCTGGTGACGGGGGCGGAGAACGCCTATTTCTTCGATTTGGGCCTGCCCAAGTTTGAGCAGGAGTGGAACGGCCAGCTGGGGGACGCCCTGCAGGCCATGGGGCTGGATCGGGCCTTTGACTCCGGCCTTGCCGACTTCTCCGCCCTGGGGGACGACCCCAACGGCTACTTCATCAGTCAGGTGATCCAGTCCGCCAAGATCGCTGTGAATGAGGACGGCACCGAGGCCGCTGCCGCCACCATCGTGGACATGGCCTGCGGCTCTGCCATGCCGCCGGAGGACGGGGTGCGCCTGGTGTTCGACCGGCCCTTCCTCTACGGCATCGTGGATATTCAGACCGGTATGCCCCTGTTCCTGGGCACCTTTGAGTAAATGATTTTCTGCCGCTGTGCGGCCCGCCGATCGGCGGGCCGCATTCTTTTTACATAACTGCGGCGCCTTGGGGCATCCTAAAGAAACCTGATAAAAGGAGGAGTTTTGATGGGAAGCCCATGTGAACGACGCCTGCATCGGCTGCGGCCTGTGCACCGGCATTTCCCCCAGCGTATTCACCATGACCGACGACGGCAAGGCCGCCGCCAAGGACGCCATCTACCCCGAGGAGGAGGCCCAGACCCAGGAGGCCGCCGAGAGCTGCCCGGTGAGCGCCATCGAGCTGTCCTGACCCCACGCCCCGCCGAGGTCTTCCCCGGCGGGGCGCCGTTGGTCTCAGGGGATAAATTGGGGGTTGCATTTTTGCCGGACTGTGATATGATGAGACCGGACAACTGAATGAATGTCTTCAGGGCGGGGTGAGATCCCCCACTGGCGGTATAGTCCGCGACCGGGCCGGAAGGCCCGCTGATTCGGTGCAACTCCGAGACCAACGGTTACAGTCCGGATGGAAGAAGATGTGTGTAAAACGACCCGCGCCTTTGGCGCGGCGCACCTCCTTTTGATCGTTTTGACACCTGGAAGGCATGGCTTTTCAGGGGTCTAAATTCGATGAAGGAGGACTTTTTATGTCCGCAACTACTCTCACCAAGCCCGCGGAGCGGGCGGGCTCCCGCCTTGAAACCAAGCAGCTGGTCACGCTGGCCATGCTCAGCGCCATCGCCTATGCGGTGATGTTCATGAGCAAGGCGCTGCCCAGCGTCAACGGCTTTCTGGACTTCGACTTCAAGGATGTGATCATCTGCGTCGGCGGCTTTGTTTACGGCCCCCTGGCCGCCGCTATGATGTCCATCCTGGTGGCCTTTATCGAGCTGGTCACCATCAGCGGCACCGGTCTCTGGGGCTTTCTGATGAACTGCCTGGCCACCTGCGCCTTCTGCTGCACCGCCTGCTATGTGTATAAAAAGCGCCACACCCAGCGGGGCGCCGTGCTGGGCCTGGCCCTGGGCGTCGTGTGTCTGGTGGCGGTGATGCTGCTGTGGAACTTCCTGATCACCCCCATCTATACGGGCTATCCCCGGGAAGTCGTCACGGCCATGCTGCTGCCTGTGTTCCTCCCCTTCAATCTGGCCAAGGGCGGCATGAATATGGCCGTCACCCTGCTGCTGTATAAGCCCATCGTCACCACCCTGCGCCGGGCCAAGCTGGCGCCCCCCTCCCATGGCGCCGCCCAGGAGAAAAAGCTGAACGCCGGTTTCCTCCTGTTC
>CAVJLQ010000067.1:0-5373 GCA_963650435.1 Alloprevotella sp.
TGGTGGCCATGATCGGTGTGTTCATCGATACCTTCGTGGTGCTGACCCTCAACGCGCTGGTCATCATCTCCACCCTGTATACCGCCGACGGCCCTCTGGCCGACTGCGGCGCGGCCGCTGCCAGCACCACGCTGACCAAGGCCAACCTGGCCCAGACCGCCTTCGGCACCGTGTTCGGCGAGAAGCTCGGCGCCATGTTCGTGGCGGTGTGCCTGTTCTTCTTCGCGTTCTCCACCGTGCTGAGCTGGAACCTGTTCGGTAAGATCAACGCCAACTACCTGTTCGGCAAGAAGAATCCCCGCCGCTGCACCGTGGTGTACAGCATCATCGCCCTGGTGTTCGTGTTCATCGGCACCCTGGCCAGCAACGACCTGGTGTGGGAGCTGACCGATATGTTCAACAACCTGATGGTCATCCCCAACGCCATCGCCCTGTTCGCCCTGACCAAGATGGTGCGCCAGTCCACCCACGGCGTGGGCGTCCAGGCGGGCAAGTGACAGAGTCTTGACGCGGGTCCTCCCCCGCTGTTCGCATAAAGCAAGCCCCGGTGCCATGCACCGGGGCTTGCTTTTATCATTGTTCCGCCTCCCGCAGCTCCCCCCGCATCAGCCGCAGCAGCAGCGCGGCCGACAGCAGGAAGCTCAGCAGGTCGGCCAGGGGCTGGGACACCTCCAGCCCCGTCAGTCCGAACGCCCTGCACAGCACCATCGCCAGCGCCATAAAAAATACAGGGCGGCACACCGCAAGGGTGGTGGCCCGGAAGGACTTGCCCATCCCCTGAAAGATCATGTTGGAAAAGACGAACACCGGCATCAGGGGCATGATCAGGCACTGGTAGCGGAAGGCCCGCACCCCGATGGCGATGACCTCCGGGTCGTCCCGGAAGGCCAGAATGATCCCGGGGGCCAGCAGATAGCCCAGGGCCGCGCCCGCGGTGAGCACCCAGGTGGACGCCTTCAGGGCGAACAGCACGCCCCGCTTCACCCGGCTCAGCCTTCCGGCGCCGTAGTTGAAGCCGATCACCGGCTGCAGCCCCTGTCCAAAGCCGACCACCATGGACTGGAGGAAGTTGAACACCTTGGTGACGATGGACATGGCGGCCACGGCGGCGTCCCCGTAGATCCGCGCGTTGTAGTTGAGCACCATGGTGGACAGGGACATCATGCCGTTGCGGAAGAAGGAGGGCATCCCCTGCCGCAGGATGTCTCCATAGGTGCGCCAGCTGCGGGAGATCAGCCTGACCGAAACGGGGAAATCACTGTATCCCCGAATAAAGAAGGCCGCCAGAATGGACATGCCCACGCACTGGCTGAGAAAGGTGGCCAGGCTGGCCCCCCGCGTGCCCATACCCAGGCCGAAGATGAAAATGGGGTCCAGCACCATGTTCAGCACGCCGCCGGTGGTCAGCCCCACCACCGCCAGCTTGGCCTTTCCCTGCCACCGCAGCAGGTTGTTCAGGGTGAAGGACAGCACCATCGCCGGCGCGCCCAGCAGGATGAAGAAGGCGTAATCCACGGCGTGGGGGTAGATGGTGGGGGTGCTGCCCAGCCACCAGATCAGGTTTTTCAGGTCCAGCAGGCCCAGGATGCTGAAGGCGGCCCCAAAAAGCAGCGCGATGAAGATGGCGCTGGAGGCATACCGTCCGGCCTCCTCCCTGCGGTCCTGCCCCAGCAGCCGGGAGGTGATGGATCCGGCGCCCACCCCCACCATAAAGCCGATGGCCTGGATGACCCCCATGATGGAGTACACGATGCCCACGGCGCCGGAGGCGCTGGTGCCGATCTGGGAGACGAAATAGGTGTCCGCCATGTTGTAGATAGAGGTGATGAGCATGCTGATGGTGGTGGGGATGGCAAGGCGGACGATCAGCGGCTCTACGGGGGACTCCAGCATGCGGGCCCGCTGGTCGGCGGGGCTCTCATGGGGGTGGGACAGGTGCAAGGGAACGCACTCCTTTCAAGCAAAAACCGTTAACGGGTTTATTATATACCCCTACCGGGGGAAAGGCAAGCGTGCAGCCGCCCCAGGCCTTCACAGGGCTCCGGGGCGGCTGTTGGTCAATTCGCGCAGGCGCTGACGTACGCGTCCAACAGCTTCAGCGTGTTCTCCACGCCCTTTTTGTGGCTGCGCTCATACCCGTGGGAGGCGTACACCCCCGGGCCGATCAGTCCGTGGCGCAGGTCATGGCCGGCGGAGAGGGTGGCCTCTACGTCGGAGCCATAGTGGGGGTAGATGTCCACGGCGAAGTCCGCCCCGCCCCGCCGGGCGGCGGAGATCAGGTCGGTCACCATGCGGTAGTGATAGGGCCCGCGGGAGTCCTTGGCGCAAATGGACACCTGGGTCTCCGTACAGCCCAGCCCGTCCCCGACGCAGCCCATATCCACGCTGACGGCATCGGTGACCCCGTCGGGGACCGGGGCCGCGCCGCCGTGGCCCACCTCTTCGAACACAGTGATGTGCAGCCACACCCGCCGGGCGGGGGTCACCGCCCCGTCCCGGATCTGCCGGGCCAGGGCCAGCAGAACGCCCACGGAGAGCTTGTCGTCCAGAAAACGGCTTTTGATATAGCCGGAGGGGGTCACCACGGTGCGCGGGTCAAAGCACACCACGTCCCCGGGCAGGATGCCCAGGGCGGCCGCGTCGGCCTTGGAGCGGACCTCCTCGTCGATGACCACCTCCATGTCCTCGTAGCTGCGCTTGGTGTCGTCGTAGTTCCCGTTCACATGGATGGACGCGTTGTGCAGCTGGAAGGTTCCGGTGTATACCTTTCCCTCCCGGGTGTAGATGCGCACGTTCTCCCCCTCGGCATTGTTGGGATCCATGCCCCCCAGGGCGGTCAGCTTCAGCCGGCCCCCGTCGGTGATCTGGGTGACCATGCCCCCCAGGGTGTCCGTGTGGGCCTCCAGCAGCAGGGCGTTTTCCCGGGGCATCCCGGGGTCCAAACAGACCAGCACGCCCCCCTTGCGGGTGCGCTCCGGCTCGAGCCCCAGGGCGCTCAGCTCCTCCATCACGCGCTGGGCGGCCCGCTCCGTAAAGCCGGTGGGGCTGTCGATGGCCAGAAGCGCGCAGGTCTGCTCCACCGCGTACTGTACATATCCTTCCATATCTGTCCTCCTGTTCCGCGCCCGGGGCGCGCCGCTGTCGATCTTGATCACAGTATACCACGGGGGGCAGGTCCCGGCAATACTGTCCGCCGGAAAAGGACAAATTTCGAAAACCCCTTTCTTTTTTTACTTTGCTGTGCTATAGTGGACGGAGAGAAGAGCCCGCCCCCGGGGCGGGGAGAGGAGCAGCTATGGATAAGACCGAAAACAGGAACAGCGATGCCCTGTATGAGACCATCCTTTCGCTGAAAAATGTAGAGGAGTGCCGCCGCTTTTTCCAGGACCTGTGCACCCCCATCGAGCTGCGCAGCATGGAGCAGCGCTTCGACGTTGCCGTATACCTGCAGCAGGGGATGGTCTATCTGGACATCCTGGACAAGACGGGGGCCAGCAGCGCCACCATCAGCCGGGTGCGCCGCTCTATGCTGGACGGCGGGGCCGGCGGTGTGATGCAGGACGTGATCTGCCGCGAGGGACTGGCCGACCGGTATTGAGGCATACTTCCGTGCCCCGTCCGGCCGCAGCCCAAAATTCCGCGGAAACACCGCAGGAGGACCTGGAGCCTTGAAAAAGCTCCGGGTCCTCCTGACTTTTTCGCCGCTTTTATTTGCATTCTCTTCCATTCTGTGATATACTGCATCATAATTGTCCGTGTTCCGGCCACAGCCGGGACAAAGCGGGCAAAATTTGAAACGGAAAGCAGAGTTGATCCGTCCCAAATGGACAGTAGCAGTATAGGAATGATCGTCGCCCTTGTGGTCCTTGTGGCCATGTCCGCCTATTTCTCCGCCACGGAGACCGCCTTTACCTCCCTGAACCGGATCCGGCTGAGAAGCCGCGCCGACGACGGGGATGTCCGCGCCGCCAAGGCCCTGGAGATGGCGGAGGAATACGACAAGCTCCTATCTACCATCCTGATCGGAAACAACATCGTCAACAACGCGGCCACCACCATCGGCGCCGTGCTGTTCATCAAGCTGGCCGGCGCCGAGCGCGGCCCGGCCATCTCCGCCGCGGTGCTCACGGTGGTCATTCTGATCTTCGGCGAAGTCACCCCCAAGAGCCTGGCCAAGGAGTCTCCCGAGTCCTGGGCCGTGGCCTCTCTTCCCCTGCTGAAGCTCTTCCTGGTGGTGCTCACCCCCCTGAATTTCCTGTTCACCCAGTGGAAGAAGCTGATCTCCCTGCTGTTCCACAGCTCTGACGACCCCACCATCACCGAGGAGGAGCTGGTGGGCATGGTGGATCAGGCCCAGACCGAGGGCGGGCTGGACGAGCACGAGAGCGACCTGATCCGCAACGCCATCGCCTTCAACGACATGGAGGTGGGGGACATCCTCACCCCCCGGGTGGATCTGGTGGCGGTGGAGGAGGACGACACCATGGACCAGGCCGCCGCCCTGTTTACCGAGAGCGGCTATTCCCGCCTGCCCGTGTATCACGACACCATCGACAACATCGTGGGCGTCATCCACGAAAAGGACTTCTACCTGGCCCGCAGCCGGGGGGAGGACCGCCTGACCCAGATCAAGACCCCCGTGCTGTACACCACGGGCTCGGCCAAGATCTCCGAGCTGCTGCGTATCCTGCAGCGCAGCAAGGCCCACATGGCCGTGGTGGTGGACGAGTACGGCGGCACCGAGGGCATCGTCACCCTGGAGGATATCATCGAGGAGCTGGTGGGCGAGATCTGGGACGAGCACGACGAGGTGATCGAGACCTTCCAGAAGCAGGAAGACGGCAGCTACCTCATCGCCTGCTCCGCCAACCTGGATGATATGTACGACCTGTTCCAGGTGAAGGGCAGCTGCGAGGCCACCACCGTATCCGGCTGGGTGCTGGAGCAGGTGGGCCGGGTGCCCGAGCCCGGGGACCGCTTTCAGGCCGAGGGGCTGGACGTCACCGTCACCAAGGTGGAGCACCGCCGGGTGCTGGAGATCCGGGTGCGCCTGCTGAAGGACGAGGAAGAGGACGAGAAGAAGGACTGATAAAAACTGTGCGCTTGCCCCTGCGGGCAAGCGCACGGTTTTTTACATAAACTGAGCCCCCGTTCGCAAGAACGGGGGCTCAAAGCTATTCTTACTCGATGACCTTGTTGTCCACGGCTTCCTTCAGCAGGGCGTAGAACTGGTCATAGGTCATGGCGCCCAGATCCTCGCCGGAGCGCTTGCGGACGGACACAGTGCCGTTCTCCATGTCCCGGTCGCCCACCACCAGCATATAGGGCACCTTCTCCAGGGTGGTCTCGCGGATCTTCTTGCCGATCTTCTCG
>CAVJLQ010000068.1:0-3546 GCA_963650435.1 Alloprevotella sp.
CCCCGGCACTGACCGGGAGGAGGAGCCGGAGGAGGAACTGCCCCCCCGCCCCCGGCGGCAGGAGCCGCCGCCCCCGGATACGGCCCCCCAGGAGCTGGCCAAGCGCTTCAGCCGGGGGCTGAAGGCCGCCCGGGTGCGGGTGGTGCTGCTGGCTCTGCTGTGCATCCCCGCTCTGGCCCAGCTGCTGGTGCCCGCCCTGGGGCTGGTATGGCTGCCCCCCCTGGACGAGTATGTCATCCAGGTGTGGATCGCCGCCGGGCTGCTGGGGGCCGGGATGCTTTTGAGCGCCGACCTGCTGCTGGAGGGGCTGCTCCGCGCCCTGCGGGGCCGCTTCGGCATGGACACCCTGCTGGCCCTGGCCGCGGGAACCACTCTGGCCGACGCCCTTCAGCTGGCCCTGTCCCAGGACCGGGACGGGCAGCTGCCCTGCTGCGCCGTGGTGCTCTTCGCCCTGCTGTTCCAGCTCAACGGCCGCTACCACAAGCGCTGCGGCCAGCGTCTTGCCTGCCGCACCGCCGCCGGGGCGGCCCAGCCCTACCGCCTGACTTTGGACGAGGGCAAGTGGAACGGCAAGCACACCTATACCAAAGAATACGGCCCCGTTGACGGCTTCGGCAGCCAGATCCAGATGGACGACGGCGCCCAGCGGATCTACCGGGTGCTGTGTCCCCTGCTGGCTTTGGCCGATGTCCTGCTGGCCGCGGTGGCCTCCGTGGGGATGGGCCGGCCGGAGCGGCTGCTGTGGTGCCTGTCCTGCAACTTTACCGTGTGCGCCGCCTTTGCCGGCGGGCTGGTCTATGGCCGGCCCTTCCATCTCCTCTCCCGCCGTCTGGCCCTGGAGGGGGCCGCCCTTGCGGGCTGGCCGGGGGCGGCCAGCGCCCCCCGGGACAGCCGGGTGGTGGTCACCGACCTGGACCTCTTCCCCCCGGGGTATGTGACCCTGAACGGCTTTAAGGTGCTGGGGGACTTCCCCCGGGAGCGGGTGGTCAGCTATACCGCCACCCTGATCCGGGACTCCGGCTGCGGCCTGGAGCGGCCCTTCTACGACCTGCTGCGCACCCAGGGCGGGCTGTACCGCAATGCCGAGGGCCTGTGCTGCTACGAGGGGGGCGGCCTGTCCGCCCACATCCGGGGCGAGCAGGTGCTGGTGGGCTCCGCCGCTTTTATGAAGCTGATGGAGATCCAGCTCCCCCCCGGTCTGAATGTAAAAAGCGCCGTGTTCTGCGCCATCGAGGGGCAGCTGGCCGGCATTTTCGCCCTGAACTACGACCTGCCGGACACCTGCTTCCCCGCCATGGACATGCTGCTGCGGGAGAAGGTGGGCCCCGTGCTGGCCACCCGGGACTTCAATCTGATCCCCGCCATGCTGCGCCAGCGGTTCCACCTGGCCGCCGACCGCATGGACTTCCCCCCGGTAGAGCGGCGGCGGGAACTGTCCGCCCCCGATCAGCCCCACAGCGAGGTGCTCACCGCCCTGTTGTGCCGGGAGGGCCTGCTGCCCTATGCCGAGTCCATCGTCGCCGCCCGCCGCCTGCGCCGGGCCGCCCGGAAGGGCGCCCTGCTGTGCTGCGCCGCGTCCGCCCTGGGCCTGCTGCTCACCTATTATCTGACCGCGGCGCTGGCCTTCGGCTCCCTGTCCCCCCTGAATCTGCTGATCTATATGCTGCTGTGGTTCGTGCCGGCCTATCTGATCTCCGACAGCGCCCACAGATATTAGCTCCCCTTTTTCCCGGCCCACGGGAGGGAAAACAAAAAATATGTGTCCCGCCCGGTGTTCCGGGCGGGACACTCTTTTGTGAAATTTTGGCTGCCAATATGTGTGGGTTGCCCCTCCCCTGCAAAAAGGTTACAATTTGGTTACAACATCTTTTCAGGAGGAACCCCTATGCTCAGTAAACTGCGTACATTTACAGCGGGCGCCCTGTTGGCCGCGGCCCTCGCCGTTCCCGCTTCCGCCGCCCAGGTGGAGATCAACGGCGCCCGCCTGTCCGCCGGACAGGGCTGGGTGGAGGGCGGGGCCAGCCAGGTCACGCTGCTCTCCCTCAGCCAGACTGCCGGATACAGCCTGTCCTGGGACGGCGCCGCCGCCACCCTCTCCGGCCCCGGCTTCACCCTCACCGCCGTGCCCGGGCAGGAGCACATCCAGGTCAACGGCCGCTGTCTCTACGTCCCCGGGGGCGTGCAGTGCCGGGAAGGCCGGACGGTGCTCCCCCTGGCCCTGCTGGCCGACGCCCTGGGCTGCCCCCTCACCTGGGACGCCGCCAGCGGCACCGCCGCCCTGAACACCGCCCTGGCCGCCCCGAAAACGGCGGACTATGACGGCGAGGACCTGTACTGGCTGTCCCGGATCATCTCCGCCGAGAGCCGGGGGGAGCCCCTGGCTGGGCAGATCGCCGTGGGCAACGTGGTGCTCAACCGGGTCAAGAGCGGCAGCTTCCCCAACTCCGTCAAGGAGGTGGTCTTTGATGACCGCTACGCCATCCAGTTTGAGCCGGTGGCCAACGGCACCGTCTATGACCAGCCCACCGACTCCGCCGTTTTGGCGGCCAAGCTGTGTCTGGAGGGGGCCAGCACCGCCGGGGACAGCCTGTACTTCTTTGCCCCCGCCCTGTCCGCCGGCAGCTGGGTGCGCAGCAGCCGCACCTATTACGCCACCATCGGCTGTCACCGGTTCTACCTGTGACGGACTTGCAGGAAAAATTTGTTTCTCTTTCACGGACAAAGGGAAAGAGCGGCGGACCGGCCCGAAAAAGGCCGTCCGCCGCTCTGTTCTGATGAAAAAAGCTCCCCTTTTCGAGGGGAGACTGCCTATAGCATATCACCATTCTCCCCGCGATCGCAAGAAAAACTTTTTCCTCCGGCACAATTTTATGGAACCTTCTAAAAAATGGGAAATCAGAGGGGCAAACCTTGAAAAAAATCCCGCATTGACCGGCGGGGCCCCGCGTAGTAGAATCGGACTATATTTTTTAGGGCGACAAACGCTTTAAGCAATACAGAAAAATGCGATGATCGAGACAAGTACCGCGCGTCAGCCGGAGACAGCGAGTCGGGGGTGGTGGAAGCCCGACCCAAGAGGCCGCGGGAATAACACCCGGGAGCAGCAAACCAAACGGAGCGATCCAAGTAGGGGAGACGCGCGGCGCGGCGTTAATGCGCAGGGGTTTGTCAGAACCCTGTGAGCGGCTGATCTTCAGCAAATTAGGTGGCACCACGGATACGCAGCGATTCGTCCTAAAATATTTAGGAGTCGCTGCCGCTATTCGGAGGTGCTTTTTATGTGTTCCATCATGGGGTTTACGTCCCCCACCCTTACGCCTGAAGCGGTCAAACCGTTTTTCGACCGCACCCTCTCCCGGGGCCCCGACCAGTCCCGCATGGAGCCCGCGGGCTCCGGCATGCTGTGCTTCCACCGGCTGGCCATCATGGGCCTGACGGAGGAGGGCATGCAGCCCTTCCACCTGGACGGAGACATGGTCGTGTGCAACGGCGAGCTGTACGGCTTCCGCCCCATCCGGCAGGAGCTGTCCAAAAAGTATGTGTTCC
>CAVJLQ010000069.1:0-10346 GCA_963650435.1 Alloprevotella sp.
CACCCCACTTGTTAGATAGTATATCATACTGTCTAACAAATGGGGTGCAGTTCACTTTTTGGTCACGCCGTTTTTTTATCCTTTTTCCTGCTCCAGCTTTTGCCGCAGGGCCTCCGTGGCCTGCCGCTCCAGCCGGGACAGCTGCGGCCGGGACATGCCCAGCAGGCGGGCGCAGCGGGACTGGGGCATTTCCTGCCAGTAGCGCAGGCGCAGCACGGTGCGCTCCTGAACGGGCAGCTGATCCAGCGCCCTCTGCATGGCCTGGCGCTCCGGGGCGTCCTTCCCCGCCGCCTTCCGGTCCGGGTCCCCGGCCTCGTCCAGGGGCAGCACCGGCTCTACGGCCTTTTCCAGCCAGGCCAGATCCTCGCCGGACAGCAGGGGAGACACCGTTTCATACACCGTCCGGTGGTAGGCGTTGAGCAGACCGATCTCCTCGTCGCTCATCAGGGACAGGTCCAGCCCGGCGGTGTCGAAGGGCACCATGGTCAGGGTCTGGAAATACAGGAACTGGCCAAACTCTGTGGCCGCTCCCTTACGCACCAGCATCAGGTCCTCGTGGCGGATGCCGTACTGGCCCGCCTGATAGAAGCCGGGCTCGTTGGAGATGATCATCCCCTCCTCCAGCACCTGGGGCACGAATTTGCCGTCCAGCTTCCAGCCCATGCTTTGGGGCCCCTCGTGGACGCACAGCACATAGCCCACGCCGTGGCCGGTGCCGTGGTTATAGTCCAGACCGCGCTGCCACAGGGGACCGCGGGCCAGATAGTCCAAATTGGCCCCGCAGGTGCCGTACAGGAACCTGGCCGCGCCCAGGCGCAGATGCCCCTGGAGCACCAGGGTGTAGGAGGTCTTTTCCTCCTCCGTCAGGGGGCCGAGGGAGATGGTGCGGGTGATGTCGGTGGTGCCGTCCCGGTACTGCCCGCCGCTGTCGCACAGGCACAGGCCGCGGGGGGCCATGGGCACATCGCTCTCGGCGGTGGGGGAGTAGTGGACGATGGCGGCGTGGGGGCCGTAGGCCATGATGGTGTCGAAGCTGGGCTCTAAAAAGCCACCGGCTTCGCTGCGGAACTGCTCCAGCTTGGCGCTGGCGGACAGCTCGGTGACCCGGTCGCCCCGGGCGACGCTTTCCTGCAGCCAGCGGATGAAGCGGCACACGGCGGCGCCGTCCCGGATATGGGCCTGACGGACATGCTCCATCTCCTGGGGCGTTTTGACGGCCTTCATCAGCAGCACGGGGCTGGGCTGCTCCAGCACATGGGCGGAGATGCTGCCCAGGATGCGGCAGTTGGCCCCGGCGGGGTCCACCATCACCGTGTCCCCCTGGGGCAGGGCGGCCAGCAGGCCATAGATGCCGTCATAGTCCGCCAGCTCCACCCCGCAGGCGGCCAGCTCGTCCGTGATCTCCCCGCTGAGGATCTCCCTGTGGACGCACAGGGTGGCCTTCTCCCGCCCGATGAGCAGATAGGACAGGAACACGGGGGTGCAGGCCACGTCGTCCCCCCGCAGGTCCAGCGTCCAGGCGATCTGGTCCAGGGCGGTGAGCACCAGCCACTGGGCCTGCCTCTCTTCCATGACCTTGCGCAGGCGCGCCAGCTTCTCCTCCCGGGTCTGGCCGGCAAACTCCGGGGCCAGCTCCCACACGGGGCGCTTGGACATGGCGGGGCGGTCCGCCCAGATCTCATCCACCAGGTCCTGGTCGGTCACAAAGGCGACCCCCTTGTCCTTCAGGCTGCGCTCCAGACTGCGCAGAAAGCTCACCCGCACGGTGCGCCCGTCAAAGCCCAGCACGTCCCCCGGCTGGAGCCGGTCGGCCAGATACTGCTCGATATAGGGCACCCCGGGCTGCCCCACCTTCATCAGGTCGATGGTGCTGCCCTCCAGCTGGGCCCCCGCCTGAAGGAAGTAGCGGCCGTCCGTCCAGAGGGCGGCGCTGTCCATGGTGACCACAAGGGTGCCGGCGGAGCCGGTAAAGCCGGACAGCCAGGCCCGGGCCTTGAAGTAGTCCCCCACATACTCTGAGCTGTGGAAGTCGTCGGTGACCACCAGATAGGCGGCCATGCCCCGCTCCTGCATCAGCTTACGCAGGGCGGAGAGCTTTTCGGGTGTGTTCATAAAGAAGCTCCTTTCCCGTCCCCGGCCGGCGGCCGGGCGGTGTTGTAGTTCAGTTCAGCCGCAGGCCGAAGTCGCAGCAGTCGTCCCCGGCGGCCAGGGTCTTGGCGGTGCGCCAGTGCAGCCTTGGGTGCAGCCCGCCGTAAGCCGCGTCGTGCCCCGCGCAGAAGGCGGCGCACAGCTCGGGACAGCCATAGGCGGTGCACAGCTCCAGACAGGGGCAGCGCAGCACGTCCAGATAGAACGCCCGGTCCGTCACCTCATAATTGCGCACCTGAAAGCCGTCGTCCGGGTGGAAGGCGGAGGCCAGCAGCTGGTCCATCACCCAGGGGGCGGCGCGGAAGAGGCCGGGGGGAGCCATCAGCCCCCGCAGCAGCCGCCCGGTGCGGGCGCTGCGCTCCGCGATCAGGGTGCGCACCACCTCCAGCGCCTGCTGCCGGGGGATGGCGGTGCACATCACGCGGTAGACCGCCACGGCGGGCAGGAGCTGCTTTTCCAGAAGAGGGGGCACCTTTCCATCGGGGCCCCGGCGCTCCGCCAGCAGCTGCCGCAGCTGGACCAGGGCGCTGTTGTACAGCGGGTCGGCCAGGCGGGGGGTCAGAACACGCTGCATCTCCGCCCGAAAGCCGCGGATCAGATAGTTGGTCTCCGGTTTGGCCATGGCTGCACCTCCAGATGTCCCTCAGGGAGGGTCGGCATAGCCCTATTATAATGCGCGCGTGACAAAGCCGCAAGCCCCGGGCGCAAAAACCGGGGACGGCGGCAGCCGTCCCCGGCGGGGTCAGGCCGGGCACTGCCGGCCTGTGTGGTCGATGGTGTAGTCCTGGCCGTACTGGCCGGGCAGCAGCAGATCGGAGATGGGCAGGAAGGTGTACCCCTCCTGCAGCAGGGTCTCCAGTATGGCGGGCAGGGCCTCCGGCGTGTGCTTGGCCGCGTTGTGGAACAGCACGATGGAGCCGGGCTGCACCTTCTCCGTCACCCGCTTGACGATCTGGTCGGCGGGGATCTCCTTCCAGTCCAGACTGTCCACATCCCACTGGATGGGCTCCATGCCAGCGGCGCGGATGGCGGAGATAGAGCGGTCGTCGTAGTCCCCATAGGGGGGACGCACCAGGGTGGGCCGCACCCCGGTGACGGCCTCGATCTTGTCGTTGCAGGCGTTCAGGTCGTCCATCACCTCCTGGGCGGACAGCTGGGGGTAGTGGGCGTGGGTGTTGGAGTGGTTCATCACCTGGTGTCCGGCGTCGTGCAGGGCCTTCACCGACTCCGGGTACTTCTCCGCCCATTGGCCCACCACAAAGAAGGTGGCGGGCACCTGATAGCGGGCCAGAATGTCGATGAGCTGCTGGGTGTCCTCGTTGCCCCAGGCGGCGTCAAAGCTGATGGCCACCAGCTTCTGCTCCCGCTGCACGCAGTAGATGGGCAGCTGCCGGGCAGAGGCGGACACATCCACCGCCGCCGGCCAGTTCACGGCCCAGAGGATGGCCGCCGCCATCACCGCCGTCCCCGCGGCGGCCAGCCACCGCCGGCGGATCACCAGAAACAGGGGGCGCTTTCCGCCGCTTTTCCGTTTTCTCTTCCAAAGCATCGCCATATCCCTCCAGAATCGCCCGCCGGAGCGGGACGTCGTTTTTAGAGGGTATGCGCGCGGAGGGAAAAAGAGAACGCCCGGGCTATACCAGGAAGAACTCCAGCAGGATCACCGTGCCGCAGCATAGCAGAGACACGGGCAGCAGCCCCAGCCCGGACCAGGCGCACAGGATGCCCACCACCAGGGCGGCCGCCCCGGCGGCGGGGGACTGGGTGACGGTGACGATGGCGGGAAAGGTCATCACCGCCAGGGTGACATAGGGCACATAGTAGAGGAACGAGCGGAGGAACACGCTGCGGATGGGCCTGCGGATCAGGGTGAGGGGCAGGGCCCGGATGGCATAGGTGGTCAGGGCCATGACAAAGATATAGAGGTAGGTCTTCACTGGGTATCCTCCTTTCGGGGGAACAGAAGGGCCGCTCCGGCGGAGATCACCACCGTCAGCAGCAGGATGCGCATGCCCTCGGACCACTCCCGCACCACGGGCAGGACAGAGGCCAGCCACCCGCTGAGAAAGCTGACGGCGATGCACCCCAGCACCACCCGGCTGCGCTTCCCCTCGGGGATGATGATGGCCAGGAACATGCCGAACAGCATGACGGAGCAGCCGCTGACCGCCCACTGGGGCATCAGGTTCCCCGTCAGCACGCCCAGCACCGTGCCCAGGCTCCAGCCGGGGATGGCGGCGCACATGGCCCCGGCGTAGTACCACACGCTGAGATAGCCCGGCTGGGCGATGGAGATGCCGAAGATCTCGTCCGTCAGGTCGAAGGCCAAAAACAGCCGCTGGGCCAGAGAGGTGCCGGGGGCCAGGTGCTGGCTGAGAGCGCAGCTCATCAGCATGTACCGGGCGTTGACCACCAGCATCATCAGCACCATCATCAGAAAGCCGGCGTCCCCGGCGATCACGGTGATGCCGCCGTACTCCCCGGCGGAGGCGTTGTTCAGCAGGCTGAGCAGAAAGCCCTGAAAGGGGCTGAGATGGGCGGTGCGGCAGGAGATGCCCAGCCCGAAGCTGACCGCCAGATAGCCCAGCCCGATGGGGATGCCGTCGTGCAGGCCATAAAGAAATTTTTCCTTCTTCATATGTACAGGACCTTCATCAGTAGGATCGGTGTCCGCGCCGGAAAGACAGCTCGGACGCTGAGGGCTATTATACTCCCCGGATTGACATAAGTAAACCGGATGATTATAATAAAATGATAAGCGAAAGCGATATGACCTGCCGTTCGGCGGCGGGGACAGGGGGGCTGAACGCGATGACGTCAAAATACGAGATCTTCTGCACGGTGGTGGAGTGCGGCGGCTTTACCGAGGCCGCCCGCCAGCTGAACTACTCCCAGAGCGCCGTCAGTCAGGCGGTGCGCACCCTGGAGCAGGAGCTGGGGGTGCGGCTGATCAGCCGGGAGCGCCACCGCCTGACCCTGACCAAGGACGGAAAGACCTATCTGCCCTATATCCGCGAGATCACCGCCGCCGAGCGCCGGCTGGAGCAGAAGCAGGCGGAGATGCGCAATCTGGACAACTGCGTGATCCGTCTGGGCACCTTTACCAGCGTCAGCCAGACCTATCTGCCCCAGCGCATCCGGGTATTCAACGGGCGCTACCCCGGGGCCCGGTTCTCCATGTATCAGGGGGGATATGACGACATCGCCCAGTGGGTGGACACGGGGGAGGCCGATCTGGGCTTTATCAGCCTGGACGCCATCACCCCCGCCAACTATAAAATGCTCTACCGGGACCGCATGGTGGCGGTGCTCCCCCTGGAGCACCCCCTGGCCGGGGCGGAGGAGGTCACCCTGGCCCAGCTGGCCCGGGAGCCCCTGCTCATGCTGGACGAGGGGAAGTACAGCGCCGCCATGCAGGCCTTTCAGGCCCACGGGCTGACCCCCGACGTGCGGTGCCAGGTGTATGACGACTACACCATCCTTGCCATGGTGCGCCAGGGTCTGGGCAACTCCATCCTGTACGAGCTGGTCACCCGGAACTTCGGCAACCAGGTGGCCCTGGTGCCCATCCGGGAGGCCCCCCAGCGCCGGGTGGCCCTGATCTGGAAGAACTGGGACACCCTGCCCTTCGCCGCCCGGGAGTTCGCCGGCTTCCTGATGGCCGAGCTGGAGGGGAAAGAGGAGACGTGAAGCATAGCCCCGCCCCGCGCCGGACACAGCCCCGGCGCGGGGCTTCGTACAGGGGCGGACGGCGGGAGAAATTGTAAATTTTCCTGGGTCCACTGGATTTTTCCGGGGACATGATGTATGATAAAATGTCTGAGAAATATGGAATCGCGGGCTGATGCCCGCTGACCTGCGGGCGGAAGAGAGAAGACCGCCGCGCAGGAGGAGGTACCCTATGGGTCAGATCACGCTGCGGGGGATCCACCCCGCCGCCAGAAAACGATATACAAGAAGAAAGCCCCTGGCCGACCTGGAGGCGCCGCCGAAGCAGGTGTCCATCCCCCTGGAGCTGTGCGCCGGCTGCGCCCCCGCCGTCCCCGTGGTGAAGGAGGGGGCCCAGGTGCGGGTGGGTCAGCTCATCGCCCGGCCGGGGGATGAAAACGGCGTGTCTGTCCATGCCAGCGTCTCCGGCACGGTAGAGGGGATCCGGGACTGCCCCCACCCCTGGGGCGGGACCGGCCCTGCCATCGTCATCCGCAGCGACGGCAAGGGCACCCTGGCCGACGACCTGCCGGACCCGGTGGACACCGCCCATCTGGTGCCCCAGGTGCTGATCCAGCGGGTGCGTCAGGCGGGCATCGTGGGTATGGGGGGCGACGCCAGCCCCACCCATGTGAAGCTGGCCCAGGCCATGGGCCGGGTGGACACCCTGATCGTGGACGCCGCCGAGTGCGAGCCCTATAACACCGCCGACCAGCGCCTGCTGGCCGACCGGGGGGACCTGCTGCTCCAGGGGGCCCTGGCCCTCAGCCAGGCCATCCGGGCCAAGCGGGTGGTGCTGGCCGCTCAGGGCGACCAGATCAAGACCGTGGAGAAGCTGGAGCGGTGGCTGCTGAAAAAGAAGATCTCCATCGAGATCGTGCTGCTGCGCTCCCACTACCCCCTGGGGGAGGAGCGGCAGATCGTCCGGGCCGTCACCGGCCGGGAGGTGCCCCCCGGGGGCGCCCCGGTGGATGTAAAGTGCCTGGTGCTCAACGCCGCCACGGTGTACGCCGTCAGCGAGGCCATGCTCCACGGCGACCCCCTGACCCACCGGGCGGTGACCGTGAGCGGCCGGGGCGTGGCGCGGCCCCGGAACCTGTGGGTGCCCATCGGCACCCCCTTGAGGGACCTGCTGGCCAGCGCCGGCGGCCTGCGGGAGGAGGAAGTGCTGTTCCTCGCCGGCGGCCCCATGCGGGGGGTGGAGCAGAAGGACCTGTCCGCCCCGGTGCTGCCGGACACCAACAGCCTGATCTGCATGCTGAAGGAGGAGCGGGCGGAGAGCGGGCCCCAGACCCCCTGTGTCCGCTGCGGCCGGTGCGCCGCCGCCTGCCCCATGCGCCTGGTGCCCGCCTTTGTGGCCCGGGCCTTCCGCCTGAACGATCTGAGCCGCCTGCCCGCCCTGCATCCCCAGGACTGCCTGCAGTGCGGCTGCTGCACCTATATCTGCCCCTCTCAGATCCCCCTGATGGATGTGATGCGCCGTGCGCGGGACATCGTGGAGAAAGAAGGTGACCGCCCATGAGCCGTATCCGTTCCGGCCTGCTGCGCAGGCCGCCCCAGCTGTCCCAGACCTCCGGCATCGACGTTATCATGCTGGACGTGCTGGTGGCCCTGGCCCCGGCGTGGGGCATGGCCATCTTCCTGTACGGACTGCGGGTGGTGGTGCTGACGGCGGTGTCCGTAGCCACCTGCGTTTTGTGTGAATACTGGTATGAGCGGCTGATGAAGCGGCCCATCACCGTCCGGGACCTGTCCGCCTGCGTCACCGGAGTGATGCTGGCCATGACGCTGCCCGTCACCGCCCCCTACTGGGCACCGGTGCTGGGCGGAGCCTTCGCCATCATCGTGGTCAAGCAGTTTTACGGCGGCCTGGGCCGCAACTTCCTTGATCCCGCCCTGGCGGGGCGAATGCTGCTGAACACCTTCCCCATGGTCATGTCCAACTGGAGCGACGCCCTGTGCCGCGTCTCGGTCTTCAGCACGGCGGACGCCGTGACCGCCGCCACCCCCATGGCCTATCTCCACGAGGGGGTGCTGCCCCCCCACCGGCTGAGCCAGCTGCTGCTGGGCCAGCAGGCGGGCTCTCTGGGCGAGGTGTGCTCCTTCCTGCTGCTGCTGGGCGGGCTGTATCTGCTGCTGCGCCGGGTGATCTCCGTGCGCATCCCCCTGTCCTTCCTGGGCACGGTGGCCCTGCTCAGCTTCCTGTTCCCCCGGGGGAACGACCCCCTGCGCTGGACCCTGACCCAGCTGCTCAGCGGCGGGCTGATCTTCGGCGCCGTCTTTATGGCCACCGACTACACCTCCAGCCCCGTGACCCCCAAGGGCCACATCCTGTTCGGCACGGGCTGCGGCGTGCTCACCTTCCTGCTGCGGCGGTTCGGCTCCTACCCCGAGGGGGTGGGCTGGGCCATCCTGACCATGAACGGCTGCGTGTGGCTGCTGGACCGGGCAGGCGTGCCCCGGCGCTTCGGGGCGGAGGCGTTCGCCCCCACGCGGCGGCGGATGGAGCGGGCCAGAAAGAGCCTGGCGCAGATCAAATTCGTCCGGCCCCAGTGGAAGCTGCCCCGGTTCGTGAATGCCGACGGCTCCGTGGCCGGCGAGAACCACCTGGATCAGGTGCGGGCCTGGGGCCGCGCCTGGGGGACCCTGGCCGTGCTGGTGCTGGCCGTGGGCTTCGGCCTTGGCAAGCTGAGCCAGATGACCAGCCTGGACACCGCCCGGGCGGAGCTCGTGCAGCAGCAGGAGCTGCTGCGGCAGGTGATGCCCGCCGCCTCCTACCGCACGGAGACCCCCTATAACTCCCCCTATGCCCTGAGCATCACCGCCGGCTACAGCGAGAATGAGATGATCGGCTACTGTGTGGAGGTGCAGACCAACGGCTTCGGCGGGCCCATCACCATGGTGGTGGGGGTGGACCTGGACGGCAAGGTCACCGGCGTGGCCATCACCGACCACAGCGAGACCCCCAATGTGGGCACCAACGCCATGGAGGGGGACTATCTGAGCCAGTATGTGGGCCGCTCCGGCACGGTGCGCCACTCCGGTGCCAACTCCATCGACGCCGTGGCCGGGGCCACCGCCACCTCTAAGGCCATCACCACCGGGGTCAACCGGGCCCTGGCCATCGTAGCCAGCCTGGATCCCGACAGCGAGGTGCCCTATGAGGACGGCGAGGTGTAAGGAGGGAAGAGAACCATGAAAATACCCTTTGAGCTGATGGGCATCGCCCTGGCTGCCCTTCTTTCGGAAAACCTGATCTTAGTCAAGTGTATGGGCCTGGGCGTGCGGGTCAGGTCCCTGCGGGACCCGGTGGACGCCTGGCGCACGGGCTACTGCCTGACCCTTGTGATGGTGGTCACCGCCCTGCTGGGCTGGCTGGCGGACAACCTGATCCTGGTGCGCTTCGGCGTGACCTATCTGCGCACCCTGGTGTTCACTCTGCTGGCGCTGGCCGTGGTGTCCGGGCTTAGAAAGCTCATCGCCGCCTGCCTGCCGGAGCTGTCCCGGCGCATGGACGAGAATCTGGCCTCGGTCACCACCAACTGCGCCGCTCTGGGCGTGGTGCTGCTGATCTCTCAGCGGGGCTATGCCCTGGTGCCCGCCCTGGTGTTCGCCTTCTTCGGCGGCCTGGGGTCTACGGTCACCCTGGTCAGCTACGCCTCCCTGCGGGAAGAGGTGGATATGGAGAGCTGCCCCCGCCCCTTCCGGGGGGTGCCCATCCACCTGATTACCATGGGCCTGATGGCTATGGCCATGATCGGGTTTTACGGGCTGCATGTGAACTGAGATAGAGAAAAAACAAGCCCCCTCCCTGTTACAAGGGTGCTCATAAGACAGTAATTAAACAGATTACGATGGCATCTGTCAGGCGGGATTGGAACAAGCAAGAGAAGCATTCTTTTTCGGAATGCTTCTCTTGCTTTTATAATACTTTTTTGGATGTATATTGTAGTTTCTCTATGTCGTATACGCTTACTGACACACACTCAAACAGATCTGGATTGAATATCGCAAGATTATATCCGCCCGGATTAGTTGTACTGTTGTATTCAATCCCATCATATTCTTGTTCGTCATTGTGTTCGATACTCTTGATAAAGTCAACAATGTATTGTGTTGGAACATAGTCTAATGTGCTGTCGCTTCTGCGCAACGATTTGCTCATTTCAGTGTTTAATTTTTCAAGATATTGCTTGTTGATTGCGTGGTCAAGATATTCAAGTCCTTCAACAAATGGGCTGATCTCCGCTATGGCTCGAAGATCCACCACCGTAATATCTTTCTTTAATCGGAATGTACCGACACATACAAAATCAAAAACACCAGCACGCACTTCGTGCAAAGTTGTGTCAACATCGCTTGCCACATAAAGGCAAGTGATTCCCCTGGCGTTAGCCCTACCTTCCGAACTTTTACCAGCAGGAGGAGCCGACATCTCATCTATCGGATATCCATTCCGTTCGGAAATTCTCGCACGATAAAATAAATCT
>CAVJLQ010000070.1:0-8643 GCA_963650435.1 Alloprevotella sp.
ATGTGCCCCACTCCCGGTACACGGAAAACCGGCTGGAGGACATTCAGGCCCAGCCCGAGCTGGAGGTTCTGGCCGTGTCGGAGCAGGCAGGCGTCTTCGCCGTGAAGAGCCGGGACAACCGCCGGTTCTTCATCACCGGCCACCCGGAGTACGACCCCGATACCCTGGCCCTGGAGTATTTCCGGGACATCAACAAGGGCAAGCAGATCGCCGTGCCCGCCAACTACTTCCCGGAGAACGACCCATCCAAGAAGCCCGTGGTGCGCTGGCGCTCCGCCGCCCAGCTGTTCTACAACAACTGGCTGAACTACTACGTCTACCAGACCACCCCCTACGACATTCGCAACATCTGACGCTCCACACCGGGAGGTGAACCGCCTTGCCCACCGACTTTTCCCGCCAGGTATATGATCTGGTGGCCCGTATCCCCGCCGGCCGGGTGGCCACCTACGGCCTGCTGGCCCTGCTGTGCGGCCGGCCCCGGGCCAGCCGCATCGTGGGCGGGCTGATGGCCAGCGCCCCGGAGGGGCTGCCCTGCCACCGGGTGATCTACAAGGACGGCACCCTCAGCCCGGCGGACATCTTCGGCCCCGGCGTGCAGCGGATGCTGCTGGCGGGCGAGGGGATCCCCTTCCTCCCCGACGGACGGGTGGACATGAGCCGCTGCCAGTGGATGCCAGAATGACGTTGATAGGTCTCTAAACTGGTCATTCCGAGGAGCGGAGCGACGTGGGAATCCGTATCTCTAAGGTTTAGAAAAACGGATTGCGAACCAGTTTGCGAACTGGTTCGCAATGACAAAATTTTATATCAAATCTTTTCTCCCGGTCAAATGACCGGGAGATTTTTTGATCCCAATCTCATTTCGTGTATCTTTGCGGAAGAAATACCCGTGTTCCCCGCCCCCTGCGGGGGCGGGGAACACAAAAAAGGATCGGGAGCTTTTTTATGCCCAATTTGTCCCGCCGGGTCAGGGCTCAAAAGGATCACAACATTCTATGCCCAGCCGCAATTTTGTACTTGACATTTATCAACTACGATCGTAGTATGTAGTTATCTACTACATTTGTAAAAGTTTCTCCTTGAGGAACGGACTGCGAGGTGCTCTATGACATTGAAACGACTGCCCGACGCGGAGCTGGAAGTGATGAAGGCCCTGTGGGAGCTGGGGAGCGACACCCCCCGCTCCGCCCTGGAGCAGGCCCTTGCCCCCTTCGGCTGGGCCAGCAACACCATCAACACCTACCTGTCCCGGCTGACAGAGAAGGGCTTTCTCTCCGTCCACAAGGACGGCAAGAGCAACCTGTATACCCCCCTGGTGTCCCGGGAGGACTACCTGGCCTTTGACAGCCGCTCCGTCCTGTCCCGGCTGTACGGCAGCTCCCCCTCCACCTTTCTGGCCGCTCTGGCCCGGAACGGTCTGGACCGCCGGGATGTAGACGAGCTGCGCTCCCTTCTGGACCAGCTGGAGGAGGACACCGGGGATGCGTGACTTTCTGGCCCAGCTCGGGGCCCTGTCCCTGGGCGGTGGCGCGGTGATCCTGCTCCTGCTGGGGGCCGGACACCTCATGCGGATGAAATACGCCGCCCGGTGGCGGTGTGTGGGCTGGCTGCTGCTGTGCCTGCGGCTGGCGGTGCCCGTCTCCCTGTTCTCCCTGCTCCCCGCCCGGCAGGCGCAGCCCGCCGCCCCCATCCGGCTGGAGCTCCCCTCCGACCGGGTGATCTACACCTATCAGCCCCCGGCGGTGCGGCCCGCTCCCAGCGGCAGCACCGCCCAGGATGTGCAGACGCCCGCTCCCGGCACCTCTTCCACTTCCTCCGCACCCACGGCCCAGCCGTCCCAGGAGACGCCCGCCCCCGCCTTCACCCTCTCCCTGTCCCAGATCCTGTTCGTTCTGTGGCTGCTGGGGGCGGCGGCGGTGATCCTGTGGGCCCTGACGTGCCACCTGCGCTTTCTCCGCTACCTCCGCCGCTGGGCCAATCCGGTGCGGGATGGGGACACCCTGCGGCTGTTCAACCAGACCGGCGACCAGCTGCACCTCCACGCCCGCCCCGCCCTGCGCCAGTGCCGGGGGCTGCGGGTGCCCATGCTGGCGGGGCTCTTCTCCCCCGTCCTGCTGTTGCCGGAGGAGCCCCTGGATCTCCAGTCCCTGCGGTACTCCATCCTCCACGAGCTGACCCATCTCCGCCGCCGGGACATCTGGCTGAAGACCCTGGCCCTGTGGGTGCGGGCCGTCCACTGGTTCGACCCCCTGGTGTGGCTCATGGCCGGGGCCATCGAGCGGGACACGGAGCTGGCCTGTGACGAGGCCGCCCTGTCCCAGCTGCCCCAGGCGGAGCACGCCGCCTATGGCCGCACCATTCTGGCGGCGGCCCAGCGGGTGAAAAACGCCCCCGCCCCATCATAAAGGAGGTCCGTATGAGAGAGACATTCCCCACCTCCCCCCTCTCCACCCGCTTTTCCGGGCGGGAGGGCGAGACCCGCCTGCGCGTCCGCAGCATCGCCCAGGGACAGCACCGGCGGCCCGCCGCCCTGGTGCTCGCCCTGGCCCTGGCCGCCATCCTGTCCTGCGGCGGGCTGGTGTCCTGCCGGGTGAAGGCGGAGCAGCCCGACCTGTCCCAGCTGCTGACCGATGACATCCTGAATACTTCCTCCGTCCTGGCCTCGGGCGACCTGGACGGCGACGGCCAGGAGGAGGCCCTCTGCACCCCGGCCCTCGTCTACAAGCTGCGGCCCGACGGCTCCCTCTGGCAGCTGAATCTGCGGAACACTGTGTTAGAACTGCTGGAGCTGGACGCGGACACCCCCCTCGAGCTGACCTATCTGCCCGACGAGCAGGCCATCTCTGTCCAGTGGCCCGGAAACCGGTGCGCCTCCCCCCTGAAAGAGCTGCTGGACGGCACCCGCAGCGGCCTGATCCTCTCCGCCGGAGGGGACGGCCCCGAAGGTGTCACCCGCTATTTCCGGGAGGGGCTGGATCTCACCGGAGACGGCACCGCCGATGACCGCGTTCTGATCACCTCTTACGGCTACGACACCGAGGATCCCGCCACCCTGGCGGAGATCACTCTGGGCACGGGGGAAGTGCTGACTTTGCGCTGCTATGACCGGCCCAGCTTCTCCTTCGCCTTCCCCCTCCGGCTGTCTGCCGACGGGCGGCAGGCCCTGGTGCTGGCTCTGGTCGACTTCACCTCCAACTACGGCTACACCCAGTACCGGGTGCTGACCGTGGAGAACGGCCAGCTGGTCGAACTCCCCCTGCCCGCCGAATTGTCCGGGGCGGACACCGTATACGGCGGTCACGCTGTCGCCGGGAGCGCAGGTCCGGACGTACTGCGCCTGCCCACCCTTCTGGACAAGTGGCACGGGTCTCAATGGCACGCCCTCACCTGGGATGAGCAGCTCCAGACCTGGGCCGCGCAGTCTGACGACTTCTTCACCGACTACAGCCAGGTGGGGCTGGCGGACGGCCGCACCCTCACGCTGGAGCTGCGGGGCCGGTGGACGGCGGACTATGAGCTCTACTACGACCGCGTCCGGGTGCTGGACGGGGCGGAGCTGATCCAGACCATCGCCCCCAGTTTCCCCGCAGACAGCCCCCTCTGCTTCGACGCTGACACCCGCGCCCGGGCCACGGTGCCGGTGAAGAACTACAACTCTCTGGGCTTCTCCGCCGACTATGACCTGCACGTTCTGTCCGTCCAGGACGTGAATTTCGACGGGGATCAGGACATGGGCCTGCCCGTGGACACCACCCATGACGACTATCACCTGTGGTACTGCTGGGATCCCGGCGCGGAGCAGTTCGTCCCCGCCTTCGCCCTTCAGGGCGTGCCGGAGACGGACGAGGCCCGCGGCCTGCTGATCGAGCACCCCTTTGACGACCCCGACATGGCCTATACCTTCAACGCCCGGGGCCAGCTGGTCTGGCTGGGCACCCTGGAGGAGCAGGTCAACGCAGAAAGGAGCGCACCATGAACGGAACTCTGCCCAACTCCCCCTTCGCCACCCGCTTCTCCGGCCGGGAGGGCGAGACGCGCCTGCGCGTCACCAACATCGTCCGGGGCCAGCACCGGCGGCCCGCCGCCGTGGTGCTCGTCCTGGCGCTGATCGTCATTCTGTCCTGCGGCTGGATCTTCTCCTTCCAGGCCCGGGGCCGTGAGCTGACCGTGGTCATGGAGACCCAGTATTACGACGATCTGGGCAACTATATTGAGATCCCCGCCGCGGCCGCCGTGGGCGGCGGCGATGCCCCCGGGGCCGCCGCCCTGGACCAGGCTCTAAACGCCCTGCGGGAGGAGTACCGCCCGGTGCTCAGCGGTTCTCTGTCCGGCGGCGCGGCCCGCGAAAACCGGTGTCTGCTCTACCTGACCCAGACCGACCGGTACTACAACTTCCTGTTCTACCGGGACGAGTTCCGCACCGACCTGTCCTGCGGCCACGTCACCGCCCTGGTGTACGACCGGCAGAAGGACGCCCTGGTCACCTTGGAGGATGCCCTCGCCCTGGCGGGGCAGACAGAGGACGGCCTGTGCCGGGCCCTGGCGGAGCAGTACGACCCCCAGCTGAAGCAGGAGGCCCCCGACGCCGACCTGTGCGTCCAGAGCCAGCAAGTGGAGGGCTTCCGGATCGGGGCCGACGGCAAGGTCCTCTTCTACGTCACCGCCCGGATCGACGACCGGGACGACAGCGTGCAGGACGCCGTCAGCGGCGGCGAACACCTGTATATCTGGTCGAAGGACACCTTCACCCTGTATGACGAGGAGCAGCCCCTGGTGCCCGAGGAGGAGTGCGCCGCCTTTGATCCGCCCCTGTACTGGCAGTGGCGGCAGGACGGGCGGCCCCAGGTCGGCTTCACCCCCGTGGACTGGAGCGACCAGGCCCGGCAGCTGCTGCGCATGACCGCCGAGGACTTCGACCTGCTCTACAACTACGAGATCACCGTCCCCCTGCGCATCACTCAGGGGTCACGCACCCTGCTCATGGCCCGGATGCAGGGCGCGCCCCACACCGCCGGACTGGACGACCTGGCCATCGGCGTGTGGGACAGCGACAGCGGCAGCTTTGTGGAAGAGACCTACTTCCTCCTGGGGGACGACGCCAAGTTCACCACCTGGACGGAGGACGGCGCGGACTATCTGCTGTGCGCCAACACCGCCATGTGGCAGGGGTATGAGGACGGCTCCACCCTGCGCTTCCTCCGGTTTGAAAACGGCCAGCTCCAGCCGATCCTCGATCTGCCCGCCGCCGTCCAGACCTGCACCGCCGTGGACTGGAACACCGAGGAAGCCCGGGCCATGCTCCAGCCCATGGATCCCGACAACGCTGCCGACCGCTTCTGGCAGGACCGGAAGGCCATCCCCGTGGGGAACGGCTTCGACCTGTATGAGCGCGACCCGGCCTGGGACGTCCTGCGGCAGGCAGAACATGCCCAGTGGCTCTATGTGGGCCACGTCCCCCTGACCGACGGCCCCGGCCAGCAGCTGCTGGAGCAGCCCTTCGGCCAGAGCGTTGTCCTGTCCCACGACACCGGTGAGATGGTCCTGAGCTGGCTGCGGCAGAACTACCCCTCCGGCGGCAGCTGGTACCTTCTGGACAACATCCCTCTCAGCCCCGCCGCGGGCGACCGGCTCATCAGCGACGTGGTCTATGAGGGCTCCACCCTTCACGACGGCACCACCGCCCTGCGGCTGCGTCTGGACGTCAGCCGTCTGGACGGCGAGTTCAACTGGCAGCCCGTCCCCAGCGTATACCTGCTGCTCAGCCGGGACATGACCCAGGTGCTGGGCACCGCCGACTCCGCCGACTATCTGACGGAGGAGGAGCGCGCCCTGATCCGGGACTACTATGCCCAGAGCTACGACCGGGTCTGTCTTCCCGGGGAAGACAGTTCCTGGCCCTCCGGCCTGAGCCAGCTGTGCATCACCACCATCCAGTACGCGGGCAGCACCCCCCTGTATGAGACGGAGGGCGTGGTGTTCTGGGTGGTGAAGCAGACCGCCCCCGACGGGCAGCCTGACGGCGAGCACCCCTGCTATCTCGTCCTTCAGCGGGACGCCGCCGGCGGCTACTACGGCGTGCTGGGGGAGTACCCGGCCTATGCCCTCCACCCGGGGCGGGCCGCCCTGACCCCGGAGCAGGCCGTCCTTCAGGTGGCTTGGCGTCTGGACGATCTGGAGGTCTCCCTGTGGCGGGACGGCTACCCCGGCGGCGTGGGCCCCGGGGCGGCGCTGACCTTCTCCTGTCTGGACACCGGCCACATAGACACCACCCCCCAGCCCGACATGGAGCCGGTGTATCAGCCCGGGGACTCCTGGTATCAGGCCAGCGGGCAGCTGCCCACTGGCAGCTTCACCGCCCTGTGCTACCACAGCGCCGGGGATGACACGGACTCCATCCGCTCCCTCCGCACGGATATGACCGACCTGGCCACTTACCGCGGCGTCCGCGTGGGGGACAGCCGGGCGCAGGTGCAGGCCCTCTACCCCGAGCTGCGCAGTGGGGACTTCTGGGGGCTCTACCCCGGCGAGGACTACCTGTGGTTCTCCGCCTGGGGCGGCGACCCCGCCTACGGGCCGGCTATCCTGTTCTTCTTCGGCGAACAGGATACGGTGACGGAGATCGAGCTTTTGAACATGGCGGACTAAATGGATGAAACGACAGGGGCTGCTTTGCCGCCCCTGTCGTTTTTGCATCACCGCCCGCGCTTTGCCCCTTGCGCTTTTGTGGAAAATACGGTATACTCTTTTCGAGCAAAGAAAGAAGGGGCGGTCCCCCGTCCCGGGATCACTACATCTGTTAGGAGGAAGCATTTATGAAAGTCGCAATTTTCGGCGCCGGCACCATGGGCAGCGGCATCGCCCAGGTCTTTGCCGCCAAGGGCCACACCGCCCTGATGTACGCAAGCTCCGTCCCCTCCGCCCAGAAGCACAAGGACAAGCTGGCCGCCTCTCTGGCCAAGCGCGTGGCCAAGGGCAAGATGACCCAGGAGGCCGTGGATGCCCTGCTGGCCAACATCCTGGTGGAGGAGAAGTCCGCCGCCGCTGACGCCGATCTGGTCATCGAGTGCGTCAAGGAGGACATGGCCACCAAGCGGACCCTGCTGAAGGAGCTGGACGAGCTGTGCAAGCCCGAGACCGTTTTCGCCTCTAACACCTCCTCCCTGTCCATCACCGAGATGGGGCTGGGCCTGAAGCACCCTGTCATCGGCATGCACTTCTTCAACCCCGTGCCCGCCATGAAGCTGGTGGAGGTCATCCGCGGCGCCAACACCACGCAGGAGACCTTCGACTTCATCTACAGCCTGTCCAAGGAGATCGGCAAGGAGCCCGTCGAGGTGGCCGAGGCCCCCGGCTTTGTGGTGAACAAGATCCTGATCCCCATGATCAACGAGGCCATCGGCCTGGTAGAGACCGGGGTGGCCTCCGTCGAGGACATCGACAAGGCCATGCAGCTGGGCGCCAATCACCCCATGGGCCCCCTGGCTCTGGGCGACTTCATCGGTCTGGACGTGTGCCTGGCCATCATGAACGTGCTGTTTGAGGAGACGGGCGACCCCAAGTACCGCCCCGCCCTGCTGCTCAAGAAGATGGTGCGCGGCGGCCTGCTGGGCAAGAAGACCGGCAAGGGCTTCTACGACTACAGCAAGTAATTTCATTCAAAACCGGGCTGTTGCAAAACAGCCCGGTTTTTGCAGAAAATAGGCGGATTTTTGACGGAAAAGTGCACAACTTGACGGCTTGGACGTTTGATACAGATTTAACGTTAAAAATTTGGCGATTTTCACGAGCCGCTTTTTCTTGCCTTTCTGTACATGCAGCGTTATAATTTTCACATAGTACGGGTGGCTTAGCCATGAACTGCAACAGAGAAAACGGATTCACTGTTGCGATTTATTTGCCCAAAAGGTGTTAAATTTGTAACAAGGTGTACAATTCCAACGCTTTGCCGTCCGTCAAAGGTTGTATTGCTTACTCTGGTCAGAGGCGGAAGGAGAGAGCTGTCCGGACCGGGGGATTGTAATAACCGAACAAGAAATTGTAGGAGGATCGAATCATGGATTTTCATCTGACAAACGAGCAGCAGATGCTCCGCAAGATGTACCGGGAATTCGCCGAGACCGAGGTCAAGCCTCTGGCTGAGGAGATCGATGAGGAAGAGCGCTTCCCCATGGAGACCGTCGAGAAGATGGCGAAGCTGGGCATGATGGGCATCTACTTCCCCAAGGAGTACGGCGGCGCCGGCGGCGACGTTCTGTCCTATGCCATGTGCGTGGAGGAGCTGGCCAAGGTCTGCGGCACCACCGGCGTCGTGGTCTCTGCCCACACCTCTCTGTGCTGCGCCCCCATCTTTGAGAACGGCACCGAGGAGCAGAAGAAGAAGTATCTGCCCGACCTGCTGTCCGGCAAGAAGATCGGCGCCTTCGGCCTGACCGAGCCCAACGCCGGCACCGACGCCTCCGGCCAGCAGACCACCGCTGTTCTGGACGGCGACCACTATGTGCTCAACGGCAGCAAGTGCTTCATCACCAACGGCAACGTGGCCTCCACCTTCGTGGTGTTCGCCATGACCGACAAGAGCAAGGGCAACCACGGCATCTCCGCCTTCATCGTCGAGAAGGACTTCCCCGGCTTCTCCACCGG
>CAVJLQ010000071.1:0-4611 GCA_963650435.1 Alloprevotella sp.
GTGGCTCACCATGGAGCAGGCGGTCAAGCACTGCACCCAGGGCATCGGCATCTGGCAGTGGGCCTCCAACGACCAGGGGGTCGAGCCCGATGTGGTGATGGCCTGCTGCGGCGACACCCCCACGCTGGAGACCCTGGCGGCCGTGACCATCCTGCACCACTATCTGCCCGAGCTGAAGATCCGGGTTGTGAACGTGGTGGACCTGATGAAGCTGCAGCCCCACACGGAGCACCCCCACGGCCTGACCGACGAGGATTACGACGCCCTGTTCACCCGGGACAAGCCCATCATCTTCGCCTTCCACGGCTACCCCACCCTGGTTCATGAGCTGACCTACCGCCGGAACAATAAGAACCTCCATGTCCGGGGCTATAAGGACGAGGGCACCATCACCACGCCCTTCGACATGCGGGTGCAGAACAATCTGGACCGGTATGACCTGGTCATCGACACAGTAAAGCGCCTGCCCCAGCTGGGCAACACCGCCTCTTACCTGATCCAGGAGATGAAGGATAAGCTGGTGGAACACCACCAGTATATCACCACCCAGGGGATGGATATGCCTGAGATCCGGGACTGGACCTGGAACGACGGCCGGGGCATTTACTGATCCCGCCGCCCGCTACTTCATCTAAAAGGAGAACTACCCATGGAGCATCCCTCCCGGTCCGCCGACCGGCAGCAGCTGGTGCAGGTCATCCGCGGCCTGCAGGCCAGATATACTCAGGTGCGCGTGGCCATCGACGGCCCCTGCGCCTCCGGCAAGTCCACCCTGGCCCAGTGGCTGGGGCAGCAGCTCGGCTGTCCCGTGCTGCGTATGGACGACTTTTTCCTCACCCCTGACCTGCGCACCCCCCAGCGCCTTGCAAAGCCCGGGGAAAACGTGGACCATGAGCGCTTCTTCGCCCAGGTCCTCCAGCCCCTGTGTCAGGGCCGCCCCGCCCGGTTCCGCCCCTGGGACTGCCACGCCGGGGACTTTGCCCCGGAGCAGACCGTGGCCCCCTGCCCCCTGTTCATCACCGAGGGGGTCTATTCCCTCCGCCCCGACCTGCGGGACTTCTACCAGCTGAAAATTTGGGTGCAGGCCGACTGGCCCACCCGGCGGCAGCGTCTGCTGGACCGGGGCGGCGAGGGCTGCCTGGCCCGGTTCGAAGAGCTTTGGATCCCTCTGGAGGACGCCTACTTCGCCGCCTTTCAGGTGGAGGAGTGCTGCGACTATACCGTCTCCGGCACATCCTGCGGGGAGACGCCAAAGCCATAGGAGCACACGCCCGGGAACGGCACGAGCCGTTCCCGGGCGTTCTCATCAGCGCCCCACGCTCCCCCGTGCCCGCCCCGCGGGGAACTGGCGTATGGGATCTGCCCTGTGCGCAAAGCCGGCGGCCAAGCCGGCGGAACGGGCTTTTCAGAACCTTGACCGCCGAAGGGGCATAGTCTGTTCCGGGGTGTTTTTCAGATGGAAAAGACGGTGTGGCTGGCGGCGGCAGGGGCCTTTGTGCTGGCCCTTCTCTTCTGGCGGGCATACAGCGGGACGGACCTGGGCCTGCTGGCGGCCTTTTTTACCATCGTAGGCGACCTGCTCGCCCTTTTGGCCCTCGCAAAAGGGAGCGATGCTGAAGCGTGACCTTACATATTTCCGCCGGCTCCGCAGATAATAGGGATAACACTCTGAATAAGGAGGTCATCCCTTTGAAACATTCTCACACCGCCCGCAGAGGGCTCACGCTCCTGCTGGCGCTCATGCTCCTGGGGGCCATGTCCCTGCCCTCCTCTGCCTTTTTCTGGAGCCGGAAGTCCGACGCCCCCGGCGTCATGGACTTTTCCAAAAACGGCCTGCTGGGGGAGGTCATCGCCTTCACCGCCGAGGACTTTGCCCTTTCCGGCGGCGGGAGCGAGACCTTGGCCGCCATCACCCTGGGCGACCTGCCGGACGCCGACTGCGGCCAGCTGACCGTGGGGGGACAGCCCGTCTCCTCCGGAACGGTGGTGCAGTCCTCCGCCCTGTCCGGCCTGCGCTTCCGCATCGACCCCTCCCCCGCAAAGGCCAAGACCCAGTTCACCTTCACCCCCGTGTTCTCCTCCGGGCTGGAGGGGGGACAGACCGAGGTGACCCTCTATCTGCTGGACCAGCAGAACCACCCGCCCATCGCCCGGAACATGGAGCTGTCTACCTATCGCAACGTAGCCGTCACCGGCTACTTCGACGCGGTGGACGCCGAGGGGGACGTGCTCACCTTCCAGCTGACCTCCACCCCCGCCCGCGGGGCGGTGACTCTGGCGGAGGACGGCTCCAGCCAGTTCGTCTATACCCCCTACGAGAACAAGACCGGCCGGGACGCCTTCACCTATGTGGTGTGTGACACGGCGGGGAACACCTCCCCCGAGGCCACCGTCACCGTGCGCATCAGCAAGCCGGACACCAAGGTGACTTATGCCGATCTGGAGGGCAGCGCCGCCCACAAGGCGGCCATCCGTCTGGCCGAAGCCGGGCTGTATGTGGGCCGGAAGGTGGGCGGCCAGTACCTGTTTGAGGAGGACGCCCCAGTCACCCGGGGGGAGTTCATCACCATGGCGGTGTCCGCCGCCGGGGCGGAGCCCCTGACCCAGGTATCCATGACCGGCTTCTACGACGACGGGGACATCCCCACCTGGGCCAAGGGGGCGGTCTCCGCCGCCCTGATGGCCGGCGCCGTTCAGGGCAGCCGGGATGAGCTGGGTGCCCCCGTGTTCTGTCCGGAGCAGCCCGTCACCCTGGGGGAGGCCACGGTGATGCTCGACCGCCTGCTGGCGGTATCTGACGTGCCCGCCCAGGTGTTCGCCCCGGAGGGCGGCGCGGCCCACTGGGCGGGGCAGGCCGCCGCCAACCTGGCCGCCGTGGGCGTGATGCGCACAGAGAGCACCGCCCCCGCCGCCCTGTCCCAGGCCATGACCCGGGGCGAAGCCGCTCAGCTGCTGGACGGCGCCCTGGACCTGATGGCCGCCCGGCAGGAAAAGGGACTGTTTTGAAAAATGGCCCCTGCCGCTTTCGCGGCAGGGGCCATTTCTGCTTTCTCTCAGATCCCCCGGTCCAGGGGCTTGCGCAGGCGGATCTTCCCCTCCAGCGCCTGGTCGATGGCGCTGAGGAACTTCTCCCGGTCCTCGGGCAGGCCGCCCTTCAGGGGCAGGTAGTTGGAGGCGTGGTTGCTGGTGAAATGCAGGGGGTCCACGTCCAGATGCTCGATCAGCAGGCGGCACTCCTCCAGGATCTGCTGGGGCTCGGCCATGACGAACCGGCCGGCCAGCACATCGTCCCCCAGAGGGGTGCCCTTGGCGGCGCCCAGAGTCATGGCGGACAGGTGCCGGGGCTTCATCTCATTGATGAGCTCCGCTGTTTTCAGGATATGCTCCTCCCAATCCCCGTCCTTGCCTGTCAGGCCCAGGATCACGGTGACCCACAGGTCGATCCCGGCGGCCACCAGAGCCTGCCCGGCCTTCAGCATGGTGGCGGCGTCACAGCCCTTGTTGATCTGCTTCAGCATCCTGTCGCTGCCGCTCTCCACCCCCAGGTAGGCCCGGGACAGCCCGGCCTCGTGGAGCATTTTCAGCTCCTCCGGCGTTTTCAGCAGGGTGCTGCGGGGGCCGGCGTACAGGGTGACCTTCTCCAGCTTGGGAAAGGTGGCATACAGCTTGTGCAGAATGGCCATCAGGTCATCGGTCTTCATGATGATGGCGTCCCCATCCATCAGGAACACCCGGCTGACATAGGGCCCGTAGTAGTCCCGGGCCATGTCGATGTCCTCCAGGATCTCCTTCAGGGGCCGGATACGGAACTTCTTGGTCTTGTACATCTGGCAGAAGGTGCACTTATTGTGGGAGCAGCCGATGGTGCACTGGAGCAAGTAGCTCTTCCACTCCCCCGGCGGCCGGTACAGAAGGTCGCTGTCATATCTCATTGTGTTCTCCTCCTTTGCTCCGCGGCCCTTACACGTCCACGGTCTGTCCGTCCCGGAACACCTTCCGGATATTCTTTTCCGCCTTGGCCCGGGGCAGCATCACTTCGTGGCCGCAGCCCATACACCGCAGCTTGAAGTCCATGCCCACCCGCAGCACAGCCCATTCCTGGCTTCCGCAGGGGTGGGCCTTCTTCATTTTTAAGGTGTCGCCTACGTGAATGTCCATATGAGCCTCCTGTTAAAGTATGCCCGGCTTTCGGGCATCTCTACTTTTTGATCTCGTCCCAATAGCGCTTGGCGGCCTGCTCCTGCTTGTTGTCGCCGTAGCGGTAATAGCAGGCGTCCTTCAGCTCGTTGGGCAGATACTGCTGCCGCACCCAGTGGTTTGGGTAGCTGTGGGGGTAGCGGTAGCCCTGCTCCCGCTCCAGTCCGGCGGAGTCCGCGTGGACGTTCTGCAGCTCCCGGGGGATGTCCCCCGCCTTGCCCGCCCGCACGTCCGCCCGGGCGGCCTCGATCCCCGCGCACACCGAGTTGGACTTGGGCGCCGTGGCCAGCAGGATCACCGCCTGGGCCAGGGGCAGCTGCGCCTCTGGCAGGCCCAGCTGAAGGGCGCTGTCCACCAGGGATTTGACAATCATAGCCGCCTGAGGATAGGCCATGCCCACATCCTCACTGGCGG
>CAVJLQ010000072.1:0-6265 GCA_963650435.1 Alloprevotella sp.
GCACACGGGGCACTCCGCGGGAGCCTCGGGACCCTCATACACATAACCGCAGACCTTACAGACCCACTTTTTCATATTACTGTTCCTCCTCATTTAGTTCATTGACTTGTTTTGACACGTTTTGCAGATGCCGTGAAAAATGAGTTCATGGCGCAGAGTTTTGAACCCATATTGCTCGCTGACGGCCTGATCCCAGCTGTCCTCCTGCTCCTGGCGGAAGTCCAGGTCCAAAACTGAGCCGCAGCGTTCGCAAACAAAGTGGTGGTGGAGCGAGGTGTCCGCGTCGAACCGCTCCTGGCCGTTGACCACGCCCACGCTCTGGATCACGCCCTGCTGCCGGAAAAGGGCCAGGTTGCGGTATACCGTGCCCAGGCTCAGGTCCGGGTGGGTGGGCTTCAGGGTCTGGTAGACCCATTCGGCCGAGGGGTGGCTCTTCGTCCCCCGCAGGGCGGAAAGGATGGCCTCTCTTTTTTTGCTGTATCTGGTGGTGTGCTCCAAAGGAAGTCCTCCCTTCGCTTAATAGTATTAGTTCTTGTTAGTATAATAGCACGCCGATCTGGATTTGTAAAGAGGGAATTTTCATTTTTTCAAAAAAATCTGCTCCCCTGCCGGAAAGCAGGAGAGCAGCTGAGCTTATTTGCGTTTTCCTCTGATCTTATCCATCAGGCCGTCCCGGATCCCGTCGCCGTACTTCATGCCCAGCACGAACAGCACGGCCCCCAAAACGCCCATGGCCGCCATGGCCCACAGGGGCACCGCCAGAGCCGCGCCCCCCAGGGCGCTGGCGAACAGCAGGCCCCAGGGCCGGGCCGCGATCACCAGCAGAGCGAACCGCCGGAAGGGCAGCTCCGTCAGCCCCGCCAGGATGCACAGCATATCGTCGGGGAAAAAGGGGAACAGAAAGGCCAGCAGCAGGAAGATGTCCGCCTTCTCCCGGATCAGGTGGAGGTACTTCTCCGACAGGGCCCGGCTGACCATGCGGTCGGCAAAGCTGCGCCCCAGGGCGCGGGCCAGGGCAAACACCAGCAGCGAGCCCGCCGTCACCGCCCCAAAGGTGAGGAAAAAGGACGGCCAGGTGCCGAAGAGCACCCCGCCCGCCGCGGCGGTGATGTTGCTGGGGATGGGGGCCAGCACCACAGAGAGGAACTGGATCAGGAAAAAGCACAGGTGGGAGTACGGCGCAAAGCCGGAGATGTAGGCCCGCAGCCCCTCGGGCGAGGAGCAGGCGGCAAAAAAGCCGCTGCGGTATAAAAATAGTCCGCCGCCGAGGCACAGCCCCGCCGCTGCGGCGGCGGCCAGCCAGAAGGAACGCTTTTTCACCGGGTGCTCTCACCCCTTTCCTGTCGTTTTCCTTATCATACCACAGCTTGCTCGTCCCGTTTCTTGTTTTTCCCTTAAAATTTTATAAAAGAGGAAGATCAAGAGCGGCCGTTCAAAGAACGGCCGCTCTTTTGGTCTCATTCTTCTTCGTCCTTTTTCGCTTCCGCCAGGCGCTGCACATACAGGGTCTCGGGCTTCTGCCGCACCTTATGCAGCCGCCACAGCAGCACGGCCCCCGCCGCCAGGGCGGACACCGCCGCCAGCAGCTGGGACACCCGGATGGTGCTGCCCACATAGAGGTACAGGCTGTCGGTGCGCAGCCCCTCGATCCAGGCCCGGCCCAGGCCGTACCAGAAGATGTAAAACAGGAAGCACTGTCCGTCGAACTTCCGCCGCTTGCCCAGGTGATACACCAGCAGCAGGCCCACGAAGTTCCACAGGGACTCGTAGAAGAAGGTGGGATGTACCCCCAGCGTCCCGGCCAGGATCTCCTCATATTCCGCCGCCGAGGCCAGCCCCTGGCTGTAAAGCTCGCTGGCGATGGACTCCGAACACATCCGCCAGGGCAGCGTGGTGGGGGCGCCGTAGGCCTCCACATTCATAAAGTTGCCCCACCGGCCCACCAGCTGGCCGATGAACAGCCCATGGACGCCCAGGTCCGCGAAGGACAGGAAGCTGATCTTCTTCACCTTGCAGAAGATCAGCAGCACGATGATAGAGGAGATGATCCCCCCGTAGATGGCCAGTCCCCCGTCGCTGTACCGGAACACCGCCGCCCAGTTCATGGAGCCGTCGGCGTTTCTGTACTGCCCCAGGTTGAAAATGACGTAGTAGGCCCGGATGCACACCAGGGCCGCGGGCACGGCGAAGAGCATCATATCGGTGATCTGATCCTCCGTGATGCCGAAGCGCTTGCCCCATTTGCAGCACAGCCACACCGCCAGCAGCAGGCCGCTGGCGATGATGATGCCGTACCAGTACACCGGGCGGCCAAGCACATGGAAGGCCACCCGGTCCAGTGTAAATTCCAGCCCCAGGCCGGGAAAGAAAACTTCGTTGATCATAGCTTATTTTTATCTCCTGCTCGTTCAGCGTTGCGGGCGGACCGTCCGCCCCCCTTATTGCTCCTTGGGTCGGATGACAGACAGGGCGGTGCGCGCCCGGACCGTCCAGCGGGCGATCATATCCTCCGCCTCTTCCTTGGTGATGACGTCGAACAGCCGGGCAAAGTCCAGACTGCAATACCCGGCGAAGAACGCCCGGGCCTGGCCGATGCACAGGGAGTCGAAGGAATTCAGCCCCCGCACCTTGCCACCGTAGACGCCCTTCTTCACCCGCCGCCACAGGGCGGGATCGATGCCCTCCCGGCCGATCCGGGCGGCCTCGTCCCATACGGCCTGACGCACGGCGGCGGGATCCTTGGACTCGCCCCCGGCCACCAGGAAAGCCACGCCGGGGTAGCTCTCATATCCATAGTAGAAGCCGGAATTGATCAGCCCCTGGCTGTACAGCCGGGCGTACAGGGGGGTAGAGTTGCCCAGCAGGCACTCCAGGGCCAGCTCGCCCACCAGCTCCTGCCGCAGGTTCTCCTCCCCCTTGCCGGGGTCGTCCCCCTTAAAGCCCAGCTGGAAGATGGGCTGGGCCACCTCCATGGCCTGCTCCACCAGCTCTTTGGCGGCCCGGGGCTCCTCCTTGGGACCGTAGTCCTTGGCGGCGATGGGCCCCGTCTGCTCCGGCAGGATCTCCCGGGCCAGGGCACAGATACGCTCCGGATCCACATCCCCCGCCACGCACAGCACCATGTTGGCCGGGTCGTAGAACGCCTTGTGGCAGTCGTACAGGGTCTCCGCCGTGATGTGGGAGATGGACTCCACACTGCCCGCCACACTGGTGCGGATGGGGTGATTCCGATACAGGGCGCCCAGCAGGTCGTTGAACACCTTCCAGTCGGGGTCATCCTCGATCATTCCGATCTCCTGGCCGATGATGCCCTGCTCCTTGTCCACGCTCTCCTGGGTGAACCAGGGGACGGAGACAAAGGACAGCAGGATCTTCAGATTCTCTTCAAACTTCTGGGTGGACTCGAAGTAGTACCCGGTGATGGCGGAGGAGGTGAAGGCATTGGGGCTGGCCCCGTTGGCCGCCAGCTCCTGCAGGGCGTTGCCCTCCTTGGTGTCGAACATCTTGTGCTCCAGGTAGTGGGCCACCCCCGCCGGGGTCTCCTGCCACTCGTCCCCCAGGCAGAAACGGGTGTCGATGCCGCCGTAGTTGGCGGCAAAGAAGGCGTAGCCCTTCTGATAGCCGGGCTTGGGGCTGACGAACACGTTCAGGCCGTTTTCCAGCACCTGGTGGTACAGCCTCTCCCCCACCTTGTCATAGTTCAGCACTTCCACGGCTCAGCACTCCTTTCCCTTCAGGAAGTAGACGGTGTCCAGCTCCAGCTTCCGGGCGGCGGCGGCCACCTGCTCCCGGGTCACCGTCTCCAGCCGGGCGGCCAGCTCCTTCGGCGTCCTCTCCGTGCCGGCCACGGCCTGCCCCAGCCAGAACTCCTCCAGCCTGCCCTGGTCGTCCTCCATGGACAGATGGCTGTTGATGAGGATGCGCCGGGCGCCCTCCAACTCGTCATCGGTGATCTTACCCGCCTTCACGTCCTCCAGCTGAGCCAGGATCTCACTCTTGGCCGTCTCGTAATTCTTGAACTCGATGCCGGAGGAGACGATCATCAGTCCCTTCTGCTTCTCCAGGGCGGAGCTGGCGTAATAGCACAGGGACAGCCGCTCCCGCACGTTCATGAACAGCTTGGACATGCTGGTGCCGCCGAACACCGCGCTGCACATGGCCAGGGCGGGGCACTCCTCCTCCCACACGGTGATGCCCCCGGTGCGCCAGCCCATGGCCAGCTTGCCCTGGCTCACGTCCATGGCCTCCTCGATCACCCGGGGCTCAGGCTCGGCGTGGATGCGCACCTCGCACGTCGGCTCCTCCCGCTCCTCGTTCACCGGCAGGGCGGCCAGCGCCCGGGACAGTGCCCGCTCCACCCGCTCCGGGGCGGCGCTGCCGCAGTAGTATACCTCGATCTGCACCTGTTCCAGCAGCTTCTCATACTGGGCCCAAAGGCTCTCCGGGGTGATGGCCGCCGCCCGGCCCTCGTCCCCCAGCTTGTCCACGCCGAAGCCCTCTCCCCGGCACATGATCTGGGTCAGGCGGCGGGTGGCGTAGATCCGCTTGTCGTTGATCTGCCCCCGCAGCTCGTCGATCAGATTGGCCTTCTCCCCCTCTACATAGTCGGGATCAAAGACGCCATTCCGGGTCAGGGGGCGCAGCAGCAGCTCCCCCAGCAGGGCGGCCGCGCCGGACAGGATGTCCTCTCCCTCCAGGGCGTAGGCGTCGTCCAGAAAGCTGGCCAGAAAGCCCACGCACTGGGTCTCCCCCTTCTTCCGCACCACGGGCTCAATGGCACCGCCGTACAGCTCGTCCAGGGCGGCGGACATGGACTCCATATCCGGGTGGGTCTGGGTGCCCCGGCGGAGCACCCGGGGCAGCAGGGCGTTGAGACTGGCGCTCTCCTCCTCCAGAGGGGCCAGCAGCGTAAGCGACAGATAGGCGCTTTTGAATTTATTGGTGTGTACCGTCCGCAGCCATACGCCGGGGAACAGCTGAGTCCGCTTTCCTTCCATACATCGTCCTTTCCGCTCCGCCGGGGGCGGAGCAGGGTCAATTTGCCGTTATTGTACCACGCTTTGCCTTCAAATGCAAAGTTTTCCTCTTTTCCTTCTTTTTATACCCCCTCGCCCTTCCCTGTCCAGCCCGCCGCCGGTGGGAGAAATTTCGCCCTGTACACAAGTATTTTCCCTTGACAAGGATGGGCAAATGTGTTAGACTCTCAAAGTAAAGTTTTATGCCTTTACAGATTTGGGAAAGGAGACCCTCGAAAATGAAAAGTCAGGCTTACCGCATGGCTCTGCTGTTCGATTTTTACGGCGACGTGCTCACCGACCGGCAGAAGGAGTTCTACGACCTCTATTACAACGAGGATCTCTCCCTGGGCGAGATCGCCGAAAACAACGGCATCACCCGCCAGGGCGTGCGGGACGTGATCGTCCGGGCCGAGGCCATCCTCACCGATCTGGAGGACAAGACCGGCCTGATCAAGCGCTTCCTGGCCATGGGCAAGGAGCTGGCCGCCCTGGAGCAGGACGCTCTGGCCGTCGCAAAGAAGGCCGAGGGGTATGACGACCCCGAGCTGGAGCAGCTGGCCCGGCGCATGGCCGATTCCGCCCACAAGCTGCGTCAGGAGTAAGCCATGGCATTTGAAGGACTTTCCGAAAAGTTATCCGCGGCCTTCAAAAAGCTGCGGGGCAAGGGCCGCCTGACCGAGGCCGACGTCAAGGAGGCCATGCGGGAGATCCGCCTGGCCCTGCTGGAGGCCGACGTCAGCTATAAGGTCGTCAAGCAGTTCATCGCCCAGGTCACCGAGAAGGCGGTGGGCGCCGACGTATTAGAGGCCCTGTCCCCCTCCCAGATGATCATCAAGATCGTCGACCAGGAGCTGACCGAGCTCATGGGCGGCTCCGCCGCCAAGCTGGAGATCGCGTCCAAGCCGCCCACAGTGGTAATGATGGTGGGCCTTCAGGGCGCCGGCAAGACCACCAACTGCGCCAAGCTGGCCGGTATGCTCAAGCGCCAGAACGGCAAGCGGCCCCTGCTGGCCGCCTGCGACATCTACCGCCCCGCCGCTATTCAGCAGCTGCAGGTGGTGGGACAGCAGCTGGACATCCCCGTGTTCCAGATGGGTCAGACCGACCCGGTGGAGATTGCCCGGGCCGCCGTGGCCCACGCCGCAAAGCACGGCAACGACATTGTCTTCCTGGACACTGCCGGCCGTCTCCACGTGGACGAGGAGCTGATGGACGAGCTGCGGCGCATCAAGGCCGCCGTAGATCCC
>CAVJLQ010000073.1:0-2251 GCA_963650435.1 Alloprevotella sp.
CACCAGCTCCATCCCCGGCCTGGAGGACGGCGTGCTCACCGTGGGCATGGAGTGCGCCTACGCCCCCTATAACTGGCTGCAGCCCGACGACTCCAACGGGGCCGTGCCCGTCTCCGGCGGCAGCGGCTACGCCAATGGTTATGACGTGATGATCGCCAAGCGCATCTGCGAGGCCTACGGCTGGCAGCTGGAGGTGGTCTCCTCAGCCTGGGACTCCCTGACCCCCGCCGTCCAGTCCGGCACCATGGATGCCAACATCGCCGGCCAATCCATGACCGCCGAGCGCATGACTGAGGTGGACATGGCCGGCCCCTACTACTACGCCACCATCGTGGTGCTGACCACCAGGAACAGCCAGTACGCCGGCGCCCAGTCCATCGCCGACCTGGCCGGCGGCAAGTGCACCTCCCAGTCCGGCACCATCTGGTACGACTCCTGCCTGCCCCAGATCGAAAACGCCCAGCTGCTGGCCCCCGCCGAGAGCGCGCCCGCTATGATCATGCAGCTGGAGACCGGCGCCGTGGACTACGTCTGCACCGATATGCCCACCGCCATGGCCGCCGTGGCCAAGAACGACGAGCTGGTGATCCTGAACTTCTCCGGCACCGACGGCGATTTCCAGTTCGCCAGCGAGGAGGAGCGGGCCGAGAACGTGAACATCGGCATCGCCGTGCAGAAGGGCAATGACCAGCTGAGAGAGGCCATCGACCGGGTCCTGTCCGCCATGGACGAGGAGCAGTTCAACGCCCTGATGGATCAGGCCATCGCGATCCAGCCGGAGGTTTAAGCGCGGAGCCGTTGTGAGCCGCGCGGATGGACCGGAGCGAGGGCGAGCGCGGGCCGCGCAGCGGCCCAAAGACCAGCCCGAGTCGGAGGGAAGCCGCGCGCAGCGAACAGGCGCAGCGTGAGAAGGAAACGCGGCCGATATATGTGCCGTAGTAAAAAACGATTTTGATCTTATTTCTCCGTCGGCGGCTCTTCCATCCTGAGGATGGTGCTTCGGGCGGAGAAATTTTAAGGAGTGTGACCCATGGATAGGCTGGCCAAGCTGTGCCGCGACGTGGCGCTGCTGTGGGGCAAGTACCACGGCATGTATCTGGACGGCGTGAAGAACACCCTGATCCTGGCCCTGATCGCCACGGTGATCGGCTGCGCCATCGGCCTGGTGTGCGGCGTTCTGAACACCATCCCCTATACCAAGAACGACCCCCTGCCCAAGTGCTTCCTGCTGAAGCTGCTGCGGGTGGTCATCCGGATCTATGTGGAGGTGTTCCGGGGCACCCCCATGGTGCTGCAGGCGGTGTTCATCTATTACGGGCTGCCCTATTTCAGCGGCAATGCCCTGCGGTTCGACAGCGTCTGGGCCGCCGCCATCCTGGTGGTGTCCATCAACACCGGGGCCTATATGGCGGAGTCCGTCCGGGGGGGCATCATCTCCATCGACCCCGGCCAGACCGAGGGGGCCAAGGCCATCGGCATGACCCATGTGCAGACCATGGTGAGCGTGATCATGCCCCAGGCCCTGCGGAACATCATGCCCCAGATCGGCAACAACTTTATCATCAACGTGAAGGACACCTCCGTCATGTTCATCATAACCTTCACGGAGTTCTTCGCCGCCCACCGGTACATCGTGGGGGTGAACAACAAGTATTTCCCCTCCGCCGTCATCGAGATGATCGGCTACCTCACCATGACGCTGGCGGCCTCCTTCCTGCTGCGCCTGCTGGAGCGGCGCCTGGACGGGGACGACAGCTACGAGCTGGTGCAGGGGGACCAGTTGGTCATGGCCGCCGGGACCTACAGCCACCCCAGCCGCAGGACGCCCTTCGACGAGCAGAGCCCCGAGTATCAGGAGGATCTGCGCCAGGCGGCCTGGGACCGAAACCTGAGCACAAGGGGGGACCGCTGACATGGGGGAGAACATTCTGGAGATCCGCCACCTGGGCAAGGCATTCGGCAGCCACCAGGTGCTGCGGGACATCGACTTTACCGTGCAGAGGGGGGACGTGATCTCCATCATCGGGGCCTCCGGCTCCGGCAAGTCCACCCTGCTGCGGTGCGTCAACCTGCTGGAGACGCCCAGCAGCGGCCAGATCCTCTACCACGGCCGGGATGTGGCCGGGCGGGGGGTGAACGCCCCGGAGTACCGCTCCCATGTGGGCATGGTGTTCCAGTCCTTCAACCTGTTCAACAACATGACCGTGCTGGAAAACTGTATGGTGGGCCAGATGAAGGTGCTCCGCCGCAG
>CAVJLQ010000074.1:0-5743 GCA_963650435.1 Alloprevotella sp.
TTGCCCTGATCGTCCACGGGCACCACCATGTCCATGCCGTAGCGCTTGCAGGTCACATAGTCGTCCGCGCCGAAGCCGGGGGCGGTGTGGACGCAGCCGGTACCGGAGTCCATGGTGACGTAATCGGCCAGCACCAGGCGGGAGGTCTTGGGCAGGAAGGGATGCTGGGCCAGCATATTCTCGAAGAAGGAGCCGGGGTGGGTCTCCACGATCTCGTAGGAGTCGAAGCCGCCGATCTTCATGACCTTCTCGGTCAGGGCCTCGGCCATGATGTACATCTCGCCGTTGGGGGCCTTGACCACGGCGTAGCTCTCGTCGGGGTGCAGGGCGATGGCCAGGTTGCCGGGCAGGGTCCAGATGGTGGTGGTCCAGATCACGAAGAACAGCTTGCTGTGGTCCAGATGGCCCAGCTTGCCCTGGTCGTCGTGCATGGGGAACTTGACGTAAACGGTGGTGCAGGGATCGTCCTGATACTCGATCTCGGCCTCGGCCAGGGCGGTCTCGTCGTGGTAGCACCAGTAGACGGGCTTCAGGCCCTTGTAGATATAGCCCTTCTTGTACATCTCACCGAAGACCTTGACCTCCTCGGCCTCGAAGCCGGGGTCCATGGTCTTATAGGGGTGCTCCCAGTCGCCCAGGACGCCCATGCGCTTGAAGCCCTCCATCTGCACGTCGATGTAGTGCTGGGCGAACTCGTGGCAGGCGGTGCGGAACTCGGGCACGGACATGGCCTTGCGGTTGAGCTTGTTCTGCTTGATGATGGCGGATTCGATGGGCATGCCGTGGTTGTCCCAGCCGGGGATATAGGGGGTGTAGTAGCCCCGCATGGCGTAGGAACGGGTGATGAAGTCCTTGATGGACTTGTTCAGGGCGTGGCCCATGTGCAGTGCGCCGTTGGAGAACGGAGGGCCGTCGTGCAGGGAGAACAGGGGCTTGCCCTCGTTCTTTTTCAGCATCTCATTGTACAGGTCCTGCTGGTTCCAGCGGTCCAGCATCCCCGGCTCCCGGTTGGGCAGGCCGGCCCGCATGGGGAAGTCGGTCTTGGGCAGGTTGATGGTCTTGTTGTAATCCATGATGCGTCTCCTTTTATATTGTAAGTTCTGTTCTTTCCATCGCAGCGGAACACCACAGCCGGCAAATAAAAACGCTTTGTCTCCTTTTCAAAGAGACAAAGCGCTGAACACTCTGCGGTACCACTCTTCTTGCCGGACGAAACGTCCGGCCACTCAAGCTATGCCCGGTAACGGGGGCGGCCGGAGGGGCCTACTGCTGTTCAGCCCTCTGCTCAGAGGTGATATTCTCCGCCCGTTCCCGCCGCCTTGCACCACCCGGCAGCTCTCTGAAGGGTCTGGGACGAATACTTGTCCTCATCCACGCATCTTGCGCTATTACCGCTCTATCTTATCCGCTTTTTCCCCTTCTGTCAAGGGAGAACGCCCCGATTTTCGCCGAAAACCGGGGCGTTCCAGCCGTTTTCTTTACACGTATCCGTACATTCCCCGCACGGAGACCTCCCCCGCGGACAGGGCCTGCCGGGTGCCGTCGGGAAACTCCACCACCAGGCGGAACTGGTCGTCGATCTCCACGGCGTAGGCCTCCCGCCGGGAGGTGGGGGTGACCAGCTGCACCTGGTTGCCGGGGGTCAGGCAGTCCGCCCGGTATTTGTCCAGATACTCCTGCCGGTTCCGGGGGAAGCCGGCGTACATCCGGTCCAGCGCACGGATGACCTGCACCGCCAGGTCCGCCCGGCGCACGGGGCGGCCCAGCTCATAGCTCAGAGAGGTAGCGGTGGCCGCCAGCTCCGGGCCGAAGTCCTCCGGCGTCTGGGAGACATTGATGCCGATCCCGGGCACCAGATAGTCCAAGGCGTGGCTCTCCCCCTCCAGAGCGATCTCTGTCAGGATGCCGCACAGCTTCTTTCCGTTGAGCACCAGGTCGTTGGTCCACTTGATCCGGGGCCGGACACCGCAGGCGGCCTGGATCCCGTCGCACACCGCTACCGCCACCCAGGCGGTGATGTCCGTCACCTCCGCCGGGGACAGCTCCGGCCGCAGCAGGGCGGACAGATACAGCCCCTTGCCCTTGGGGGACAGGAAGGCCCGGCCCTTCCGGCCCTTGCCGCCGGTCTGCTCCTCCGCCACGGCCACCAGGCCGTCGGGCGCCCCGGCCATGGCCCGGCGCTTGCACTCGGTGTTGGTGGAGTCGATGCACTCAAAGCACAGAAGGGGATGGCCCAGATGGCAGTCCGCCAAGGGGCCGCTCAGCTCCCCCTCCCGCAGGCGGTCGGGGGCGGACTGCAGACAGTACCCCCGGTTGGGGGCGGAGGCGATCACATAGCCCTCCTGCCGCAAGGCCTCCACCGCCTTCCACACCGCCGCCCGGCTGATGCCCAGCTCGCGGCTCATGGCCTCTCCGGACAGGGCCGCCCCCCGCTTCTCGGTCAGCAGCGCCAGCACCTTTTCCCGACTCATGGCAAATCCTCCCCCTTCCCCCGGCACGGGGGATTTTTCATTATTATACGGCGCGGACGCCCAATCGTCAACCTGAGTTCTCTCTGGTTGACGGTCTGTTCATCATTGTGTCCAGATCTCCTCTTGTTTTTTCCTGAATTTTACGCGAAATGCCTTGAATTATAGCTTCGTTTCCGCTATCATAGAGTGTATCCCAAGGGCGCACAGCCCGCCGGGAAACTTCTACGGACAGAAAGGCGGTATTCTATGAAGAAGAAACTCCTTGCCCTGCTGTTGGCCGTGGCTGCGACCTTCAGCCTGGCCGCCCCCGCAATGGCTGACGAGGCCGTTACCACTGCCGCTCCCGCGGCGGACGCTGTCACCATTCTGTACACCAACGACGTACACACCTACATCGACAAGGACCTGCGGTACTCCACCGTGGCCGGCTACCGGGACACCCTGAACAATGTCCTGCTGGTGGACGCCGGCGACCACATCCAGGGCACCGCCTACGGCTCCATGGACGAGGGGGCCACCATCGTCAAGCTGATGGAGGCCGCCAAGTACGACCTGGCCACCCTGGGCAACCACGAGTTTGACTATGGCATGGCCCGGGCCCTGTCCGTCTGCACCGGCGGCAAGGTGCCCTATATCTCCTGCAACTTCTTCCAGATCGACCCCAAGACCGGCGCGGCCGTGGCCGATGTGCTGGACGGCGTGAAGATCTTTGAGGTGGCGGGCAAGAAGATCGCCTTCGTGGGCATCACCACCCCCGAGTCCTTCACCAAGTCCACCCCCTCCTACTTCCAGAACGAGAAGGGCGAGTACATCTATGACATCCCCGGCGGGGACGACGGCTCCGATCTGTACTTCTGCGTGCAGGCCGCCATCGACGCCGTGACCGCCAACGACCACCCCGACTACATCATCGCTCTGGGCCACCTGGGCGACGACCCCTCCTCCAAGCCCTGGACCAGCGAAGAGCTGATCGCCCACACCACCGGCCTGGACGCCTTCATCGACGGCCACTCCCACTCCACCGTGGAGCGCCGTGAGGTCAAGGACAAGGCCGGCGAGACCGTGATCCTCACCCAGACCGGCTCCTACCTGGACGCTCTGGGCCAGATGACCATCACCGCTGACGGCACCATCACCACCAAGCTGCTCACCGCCGCCGACCTGGCCTCTGTCACTCCCGACCCCGAGGTCAAGGCCATCGAGGACAAGTGGATCGCCGACATCGACACCCAGCTGGGCGAGGTCATCGGCTCCTTCGCCGACGTGATGACCAACTACGACGCCGACGGCAACCGCCTGGTGCGCAAGCAGGAGACCAACGAGGGCAACTTCTGCGCCGACGCCCTGTACTATCTGTTTGACAACATGGATCTGGATGTGGACATCGCCGTGATGAACGGCGGCGGCATCCGCAACAAGGAGGCCACCGGCGAGGTGACCTATAAGACCTGCAAAGAGATCCACACCTTCGGCAACGTGGCCTGCCTGCTCACCGTCTCCGGCCAGCAGATGCTGGACGCCCTGGAGTGGGGCGCCAAGGACGTGGCCGTGGACGGCTCTAAGGAGTGCGGCGGCTTCCTGCAGGTCTCCGGCCTGAAGTACACCATCGATGCCACCATCTCCTGCACCGTGCAGAAGGACGACAAGGGCGTCTGGACCGGCGGCCCCACCGGCGAATACCGGGTGAAGGACGTTCAGGTGCTGAACAAGGAGACCGGCGCCTACGAGCCCCTGAAGCTGGACGCCAAGTACAACCTGGCCGGCTATAACTACACCCTGCGTGACCTGGGCGACGGCTTCGCCATGTTCGACGGCGCGGTGAACGTGCTGGACTACGTCAAGACCGACTATATGGTGCTGGCGGACTATGTGAAGTCCTTCCCCGACCACAAGGTCACCGGCTACGCCTCTACCGAGGGCCGCATCACCATCAAGACCGAGGCCGACAAGCCTGAGCCCCAGCCCGAACCCGAACCCGAGCCCCAGCCTGAGCCCACTCCCGAGCCCACCCCCGCTCCCACTGAGACCACCACCTACACCGTGGTCCGGGGCGACAGCCTGTGGAAGATCGCCCAGAAGCAGCTGGGCTCCGGCAAGAAGTGGACCGAGCTGTATGAGGCCAACAAGGACACCATCAAGAACCCCAGCCTGATCTACATCGGTCAGACCCTGATCATTCCCGGCAAATAATTCAACATGTAAGAACGGGCCCATGCGTTAAGCATGGGCCCGTTCTTACGCAAAAAAGCAGGGCGGCTCATGCCGCCCTGCTTTTGATCGCTGTTACTCCTCGTCCTCGATGATGCCGTAGCCGCCGTCGTTCCGGTGATAGACCACGGCGAAATGGCCGTCGTTCTCCTCATCCCGGAAGGCGAAGAAGCTGTGCTCCAGCAGATTCATCTGCAGGATGGCCTCCTCCCGGGTCATGGGCTTCAGGGGGAACTTCTTGCTGCGGACGATGGCGTACTCGCCCTCCTCCGGCTCCTCCGGGGCAAAGGTGGTCACCTCCAGATCCGCCGTGCGGTCGAAGGCGCCCTGGCGCAGGCGCTTCTCCAGGCGGGTCTTGTTCTTGCGGATCTGCCGCTCCAGGGTGGCCACGGCGGCGTCGATGGACGCGCGCATGTCAGAGGTGCTCTCAGATACGCGGAAGATGGTGCCGCTGGAGCGGATGGTGATCTCCACCTTATTCAGCCGCTCCTTCTCCACACTGAACGTGATCGCGGCGGTAGCATCCTCCTTAAAGAAACGGTCAAGCTTCCCAACCTTCTTTTCGGCATACTCGTGGATCTTTGCCGGCAGGGTCACCTTTTTGTCCGTAAACACATACTTCATAAATGTCCGCTCCTTTCGTTCGGGGGTCAGTTTCGGAGGGGGAGGGTTCCCCCTCCATGTTTGTATTATACCAGATCTTTTCCGGAAAAGCCATAGTCTTTTGTGTCTTTTCACAATTTGTTTTCATATTTTTTTCTTTTTTGTCACAGGCTCCCCCATCGGCGGGAAACGACACCCTTCCCCTTGCATGTTCTGGAAATATGTGGTATCCTCTATACGCAGCTCACCGCTGCGTTTGGCGCAATATCTGTGAGGTCTCCCTCAACTGGCCGCCCCTTCCGGGGCGGTCTTTTTTATAACTCCCAATTCTTTTTTGTGTTCCCGCCCCCGCAGGGGGCGGGGAACACGGATATTTCTTCTGCAAAGAAACACGAAATGAAATTGGTACCATCGGTTGACAAGGGCAGACACGGTTTTGACGGGCAGAAATGGGCCCATAC
>CAVJLQ010000075.1:0-12646 GCA_963650435.1 Alloprevotella sp.
ATGTAGAGGTTGGCCACGGTGGAGAAGCAGTCCACCTTCTGGTCAAACAGACGCGTGCCCTCGTAAGCGTAGGCGCCCACGTCGGTCTGCACGAAGCCCAGCTGGGCGTCGCCGTCCTCCATGGTCTCGATGTTGGCCTTGGAGCCGCCGGAGGTGATGGCGGTCACCTTGGTGCTGGTGGTCTCGCCGATCTTGCCGGCCAGAACGCCGCCGAAGCCGTAGTAAGTACCCTGGTCGCCGCCGGTGGTGAAGATCAGGTCGGTGCCGCCGTCCTTGGGCTTCAGGCCGTCCTCGGTGACACTGCTGGTGCCGCCGCTGGAAGCGCCGCCGGAGACGGTGCCGCTCTTGGCGGGCTCATCCTTCTTGCCGCAGCCGGTCAGGGCCAGGCTGAGCACCATGACGACAGACAGGGCCAGAGCCAGTTTCTTTTTCATTTTCATATCCTCCATTTTCAAATTTTCGTCCGGCACCGTTTCCAGAGCCCGGGCGGTCCGAGCCTCTCCTCATCCGGCAGCCGACAAATGGCCGAAGCCATCCGCCCTGCCAAACTCTGCCCTGGATCCCTCTCCGGTGCCGTTCGATCTTCGGCGCGCCGCGGGAACGCGGCCGTCGAATTTTACAGGTTTTATTTGTGATGATCACAAGTAAATCCTGTATTGCGGGTGTTATTATAGCGCAAAGAGCGCAGAAAAGCAATAGAGCTTTTCCGCTTTGTTTCGCCAAATTGATGTTTTGCACAAAATTCATCTTTCTTCCATTTTTCTTTTGCCAGTTTTGCTTATTTCCGTTATTTTTTTAACTTTTATTTCCGGTGCTGTGCCGCTATCGGGGGGGCCGCCCAAGATCTCCCTCACCTTTTCGTGCACTTTTTCTTTCATTTCCCTTCATATTTTTCCGTTATGAAAGATTTATTTCGTGCCTATCCTGGGTCTTTGCCCCTCTGGAGCATATAAAAAGGGCACGGTCTTTCACAAGACCGTGCCCCGGCCGGCCGCGCCGGCCCTTAGACCGCGACGCCGCCGAAGTAGCCCGTGCCGCTCTGTGTCCGCCGCCGTTTCCGGCACTCGGGACAGCGGCGGGGGACCTCCAGGCCCTTCCGCAGGTACCCGTTCCGCTCGGGCTCCGTGATGTCGAAGGCAGCTCCGCACTCCGCGCAGGTGCGGTGCTCCCACACCCTTCCCATCTCCTTCGGCGCCCGCTTCCCCCGGGTGGGGAAGATCAGCGCCGACTGGGGATCTGTGAGCTTGCCGCTCTGGAGCAGGCTGCGGTAGTAGCGGAACGCCTCCAGCCACCGCCAGCAGCTGTATCGCGTCTGCTCCCCGCTGTGCTGGCCGTCCCGGCGGAAGGTCTCACAGAAGAGCTCCTTGAGGTAGTGGGGCAGGTGGCTCCACTGGAGCCTTCCGTCCCCCTGAGGCACCCTCTCCGTGGGGTACTTGGCGCAGGGGTAGGGGAAGTCCATGGCCCGGATCGCCTGACCCATGTCGTCCTCCTCCCCGCCGTAGGGGAAGCTGCCCGGCAGCATCAGCAGGAACAGCAGGGTGGCCACCCCGAACATCTCGTTCCCCCTTGTCCGCAGCACGGCCCCAAGGTCCCGGCCCTGCAGCTCGGGGGCGGTGAAGCTCACCGTTCCCCCGGGGCAGGGGCAGCCGCCGATCTGGCAGCTGTCGCAGTCCACGAGCCACACCTCGGTGGGGGAGGCCACCAGGATGTTCCGCAGGTCGAGGTCCCCCAGAAGGACCCGCTTCTCATGCAGGGCGCTGAGCTTCTCCAGGATGGTGATGGTCAGCTGCACCATGTCCTCCTTCTTCCAGCAGGGGAAGACGGCCTCCAGCGCGGAGCGGCTGAGCAGGATCTGCCGCAGCTCCACCCCCCGGGCCCGCTGCATCCGGCAGCCCACGAAGTTCCCCGCCTCGTCCCGCAGCAGCTCCTGGGGCCAGCACACCCCTTCGCACTCCATGGGCTCCGCCACCATGCGCGCCAGCTTGTCCCGGCGGCCCACCGTCAGCTTGCTGCTGTGGTAGATCTTAGCCACCGTGCCGTCGCCCAGGTCGTAGATGGCGCCCTCGCTGCCCACTGCCAGTCTGCCGCCCAGGCGCAGGGGCGTGCTGCCGAACACCCGGCTGCCGCTGGAGGGGACCCGGGACACCGGCAGCGGCGTGGGATCCGGGAGGATCAGCGTCTCCGCCGCCCGCAGGTCCAGGGCGATGCGGCTGACGGAGCGGGGCACGGAGTGCTTTCCCCCGCTGTAGGGGGTCATGTAGCCGTAGCGGTTGATGCGCTCCACCACCAGGTGGTTGTTCCCGCCGAAGGGCAGGTCGTTGAGCTTTTGCAGGTACTGGGTGCGGGCGTTGCTCTGGGTGAAGACCAGAACGGGCGTCCTGTGCAGCAGCAGCGCCGCGTGGGTGACCAGCTGCTGCCCGCAGGAGGGCTCGCCGGTCTCCCCGCAGACGGTCACCAGGCCCTCCGCCGTCCCCTCCGCCAGGATCCGCTCCGCCGCGTCGATCTGCCCGGCCAGCTCCGGCTGGCTCTCCCGCAGGGCACGCAGCTCGCCGGGGACGCCGGAGGAGACGAACAGCTGCTTCCCGTTCTGCCGCAGCAGCGGCTTCAGGCGCTCCATGAATTCCGGGAACTGCCGGTGGACCATGGAGCTGGTGTCCACCAGGAAGGTGCAGCGTGCCGTCTGCTGCTCCAGGTTTTTCTGGCCCCGGCGCTGGATGTCCGCCAGGTACTCCCGCAGCAGCTCTGTGTTCTCCCGGGTCAGCAGCCCGTCCTCCGTCTGCATCCCGCTCTGGCCCAGCAGGGCGGGCATCTCCTCCTCGCGGACTCTCAGGGTCTGGGCGGCCTGTCGGATGGTCATCAGTTCAGTGTTCATTTTTCTTCCTCGCTTTCTTTTTTTCAGTGGTTTGCCCCAGTGGATGGGGCTCATATGGCTCTCAGGGGCGGCGCGCCTGTCCGGGCGCCGCTCTGTCTGCTTCCACAGTGTTATCGGCCGGGGCACGGACTTTTTCAGGGCCGGGAGAAAAATTTTTTCTTTTTTCTCTCCGGCCGCCCCAGGCCGCGGCAGCGGGGCTTGCAAAGGCTCCCCGGGTATGGTATATTGGTGGTACCCCTCGCGGGGACAGCAGCTCCATTTTTATCTTCCTTCCATTTATAGTTAGTACTTAGATGAACGATACCCCACACGGGGACAGCGGCTACCAAATTTTCCTTCCTTTCTTTGTATAGAGTAGACCGTTCCATGCACCACCCCTCGCGGGGACCGCGGCTACATCTTCTTCCTTCCTTTCTTTGTAAAAGTAGACCGTTCCGTTCATCACCCCTCGCGGGGACAGAAAAGGGGCGCCGCCGGCACAAGCCGGCGGCGCCCCTTTTTATAGGATGCCGTATGACCGTAAAACAAAAAGGAGGCGGCTCACAGCCGCCGCTTCTGGATGTCCAGGCGCAGAAGCTGCTCCCACCCCCCGTGGACGTAGGCGAACTCCTGCTCCCGCCGCCCGTCGGGCAGGGTGCGGAAGCGCCCGGTGGCCATGCGCTGGTTCACCGCGCACAGCACCGGCTTGTCCTGGGCCATGGCCAGCAGCTTCTCCAGCAGCTCCGGCGGCAGCACGGCCGCCACGGCGTCCGCCCGCCGCACCAGCGGCGCCAGCCGGGCCACATCGGTCACCGTCTCCCGCCAGGGCAGCAGCTGTACGCCGCCCATGATGCGGTCCAGATCGGCGCGCTGCTCCGGCGTCATCTCGTGCCGGGACACCCAGAGCACCTTCTTCATCCTCCTCACCTCCTTTGATCGTTCTCTCACCATCCTATCGTCCCTTTTCCAAAAAAATTCAGGGCAAAAAGAGCGCCCCCGGCCGGGGGCGCTCTTTATGACAGATGATCCATATGCTCCACGCCGCCCATGCCCAGCGTCGTCTTGATCCCGATGCCGGAAAAGGGCGCGAAGCACAGCAGGGCGTCCGCCAGCTCCCGGTGGAAGCCCTCCAGCCGGTTTTCCAGGGTCAGCTCCCCCGTGAAACCGGGGATCGGGCTGCCCTTCAGAACATAGTCCCGGCTGTACAGCCGAAAGCTGCGGGGGCGCAGCCCCGCGGCCAGCGCCTCCATGCCCTGCCCGTCCTCGTCCTCGATGGGGCAGTCCAGGATGCAGCCGTTCCACTTTTTGATCAGGCTCTGCACGATCAGCCGCGCCGTGGGCAGCGGCAGATACTGCCCCCGGCTTTTGAAGCAGGCCGCCGTGACAAAGCGCAGCCGGTGGAGGGGCCCCGCCCCCGCGGACAGGGCGAACAGCCCGTCCACGTCCCGGACCGTGCGGCAGTCAAGCCCCTCCGTCCGCAGCGTGACCCGGTCCCGCTCCAGCCGGACGCGGTCAAGGCGCTCCAGCACCGGCGCCAGCGCCTGCTCGCTCTCCTCCCCCAGCAGGCTGACGGTCCACCGCAGGGTCTGTCCCGTGCCGGTCAGATACTGGCTCACCGGCGTCACCCCGTCCCGGTGGGCCCGGCCGGCAAAGTCCCCGGGCGCCTGGGCCAGCAGCGCGGCGTACAGCCGATAGGCCCACTCCGGCCGCGGCCGGCACGGCTGCTCCGGGCGCAGGGTCAGTTGGTATTGGGTCAGCATCGCAGCATCTCCCTGATCTTTTCTTTTTCCCGCTTATACCACTTGTATTGCTCGCTGCGGGCCGAGGCGCCCACCCGCTCGCCCTCGCACAGGCGCTTGTAGCTCAGGGACACGTCCGCCGGAAGGGGGACCGGCGTCTCCGTATCCGTCCCCGCCCGCTCGGGCACCACGGCGCTGTACGGCTTCAGGGGCGCCGCGGCGATCTGCGGCCCCGTGCGGCAGAGCTTTACCATATAGTAGTCCAGATAGGGCAGCTTCATGGCCTGGAACACGTCCCGCTCGTGGAGAAAGGTGAGCGGCATGAGCTTGAGGGCCTGCGTCATATCCTCGGTATAAAACAGGCGGAACCACTCCCGGCGCCGCTCGTTCGCCGCCTGCCCCTGATGGCGCTGGGCAAAATTCAGCACCTGCGCCGTCAGCTCCGCCAGGGGGGCCTCCGCCTCGCAGCGCAGCTCCGGCCGCGTGTCGTCCGGGGCCGCGCAGATGTCCCCAAGGCTGGCGGTCTCCTCCTCCCCCACGGGCTGGTCCAGGCTGTCCACCTGCTGCGTGCGGCCCAGCAGGTCGTCAAAGCTGTCGTTCTTCCTGCGCCCGTAGACAAAGGCGAAGTAGTTGGAAAAGGGGCCCTTCTCCAGGGCGTAGTTGGTCAGGGTCTCCTGAAGGACGGACAGGAAGCGTTCGCTCCCGTCGTCGTACAGATCGAAGGCGAGCAGGAAGATCTCCCCCCGCAGGGCGTCCCGCCGGTCCGCGCCCGCCTGCTTCCACCGGCGGACGGCCTCGTTCAGGCGCGTCTCTTTTTGTTTATCCCGCATGGCCGCCGCCCCCCTTCACAGGGAGAGGATCTCGTCCACGGCCGCTCTGGGGTCCGCCGTTCCCCGCTGCACCAGAACGCGCACGATCTCCCCCAGCTGGAGCAGGGCCGTCTCGTCGTAGATCCGCGCCGTCCACCGCTCCGGCTCCCGTCCCCCGCTGCGGTCGATCTGGCCGTATACCACGCAGGAGATGGACGTATTCTTCTTCGCCTGATAGGCGTACTGCACCGCCATAAGGGTCACCTGAGAGAGGAGCTTTGTCCCATAGCTGACGCAGACAAAAAGCTCGTCGTCGTCCTCCACGCAGGCGATCAGCCTTTGGAAGGCGGCGATCTGGGCCGCCACGCCTTCGTCCGCCGGCGCGGGGATCGTCTCGATCTGGGGGCAGGGGCAGCCCTTCGTCCGGCACAGCTGCTCCAGCTCGTCCCGGAGCACCGCGCAGTTGCGCCGGCCGTCCTCGCTGTCCGCGGCGATGGCCAGCAGACGGAACTCCTCCGGCTGCACATAGCCGTTCACCGCCGCCAGAATGGGAAAGCTGGTGGCCCCGTCCATCTGCAGCCTGCTGTTGTCAACGGCCTGATAGTGATACCGGCGCAGCTGGCCCTGCACCTGAAGGGGGATCACGGTGATAAACTTCTTCAATGGATCTGCTCCTTTCCCTCTCTGGGCTTCAGATGCTGCACGCCCCGCAGGATGGCCTGTCTCAGGCCATCGGCCGACACGCTCTCCAGCGGCACATAGCCGTGGCCGGCCAGATACTCTGACAGCTCCTTCTGGTCCTGGGTGGCGGTGTCGTTGGCGTGGTTCATCATGTTCCGCACCGTTTTTACATACAGATAATCCCGGCAGACCTGCTGCATCTGCGAAACGGAGCACAGCAGCTTATAGCCGAAGAAATTGCCGTAGCGGCTCCCCTGGCCCAGCTGGTGCATCCCCTCCAGATACCTGATGGTGTCAACATAGACCATAGGCGAATTGTCGTTGAAGGCTCTGGGCGGCTCGGTCATCCCCCGGGGCCGGTATTTCTTGGACAGGGTGAAGAAGCCCCGCATGAACTGGGCCGCCGCAGCGTCCTCATATTCCTGGACCCTGGGGGTCCACGCGTGCTCCGTCACCTGGAGGAGATACCCGCATTGGACGATATAGGCGGGGATGCGCTCCGTATAGATGGTCACCGCCTGCTGCAGCATCTCGCTGCTCACGCACCACTCGATCAGGCTCAGGGTGGTCAGCTCCCGGCCGAACTTCGCCCGGAAGGCGGGCAGCAGCTGGCGCATCATCGGGTCGGAGCAGCTCTCCGCCGCCGTCAGGGTCCCATTGAACGCGCGCATACACCCATCGATCTGCTTGGTCCTGCACAGGGAGATGGCCTCATACAGGTCCTCCATGGCGGTCAGCAGGCCGCGGATCCTGGCGTCCTCCGTCTGGCCATAATAGGTGCGCAGCGTCCTTACGCTGCCGAAGGAGGTCAGCTCCTGCATCCCGGCCACCAGCTCGAAGGACCCGATCAGGCGGGAGAGGTCCTCCACCTCCGCCTTTTGAAGGCTGCTGTACACCGCGCCTACGGTCCTTACTCCGGTATAGGACAGCACGCGGCTGAGCAGCAGCAGATCCATCACCGCGTTGCGGAACCCGCCGGTGGTCTCCAGCAGCACCTCGTCCCCGGCCCGGACCCGCCCCATGATCCCGGCCAGCGGCGCCCCGGCAAAGTCCTCCCCCTCCTCATAGGGGATCTCCGTTAAAACGATGTCCGGGTATTCCCCGGCGATCCTGTCCCGGAAGGGCGCCCACGCCGCGGCCTTTGCCCTTGGCGTCACGATACAGATGATCTCTTCCACGCCGCTGTACTGCCGGAGCAGGTATCTCACCGGGGCCTCGTTGGTCTGCACCCCGGCGACATCCTCCCCCACAGGACAGCGGTAGCTTTTCTCCCGGGCGTCCTCTTTATAGTCGCTGAGGAATAAAATGATCCTGCGGGCCATAGTCTCTCCTTTCACGGCGGGGCCACAGTCCCCCGCCGGCGTTGTTCTTCTTCCCGCTCGTCCCGCACGGACGGCAGTGTTTTCCTTCTGGAATAGTCCTTCAGCTCCATATACCGGGTCTCGTCCCTGTCCCGGATGGCGCTGCGCATATAAAAGAAGTCCCGCAGCACGTCGTTCTCCTCCAACGGGCCGGGCTCGTCAAGCTGCTTTTGGGCATAGGCGCGGTATTTGTCGATATATCCCCCGACTTTTTCCGTACCGTCCCGCCACGGCGGCGCCTGAAAGGAGCCCCCGCGATAGAGGGCGTCGGCCTCAAATTCCCGGACGCTCTCTATGGTCAGCCGCATCCGTCCATATCCGTAGGGCTTTGCCATACCCACGCTCTGAAAGCACCCATCCTCCAGCCGCAGGCACCACAAAAGCAGCCCAAGCTCCTCCTCGGTCAGATTTTTATACCGGATCACACCGCTGAACCTCGTCCCCCGGGGCAGGGGGCGGATGCTCACGGCCCTTGGGGCGCCGGCCCCGGCCTGCTCCGCCTCCTTCAGCCAGTACTGCTTGTACCCCCGCAGGCGGAAGCTCTCGCTGTTGTAGTGCTTTCCGTCCTCCACATAGCCGGGATAGTAGCTCGGCTTCGGTCCCATAAGGACCACGGACGTCTCCTCTGTCCGCAGCCCGTCCCCCTCTGCGGCGAAGTCTCCGAAGCTCACTCTGGATCGATAGGCCCCGTTCCTGTGGGCAAAGCCCAGGATCGCATAGGGAAGATCCAGCCTGCCCCCTGCGTCTCTGTGGCTCTCCGGCAGTCCCCGGGAGAAGGGATAGCGATAGCCGATGCGCGGAAAACGGGACATGCCAAGATAGATATGCCCCTCGTATTCCACATAGAACACCGGCTTTTCCCGTCCCTCGCGGGGCAGCTCCCAAAAGCTCCTGTTCCGGCCCAGGGCAGCGCTGCGCTTTTCCAGATCCTCCAGATAGGACAGCACATCCTCTTCCTTCAGGGGCAGCGGACTTTGATCCCGGTCCACACCCGGGAACAGGTACAGGGGGTTTGCCGCTTTCCCGACCCATCGGCCCGTACACAGCAGGGTGCCCCGCCGGGTCCCCTCCTCATACGCGCCGCAGATCCTTGTCACCGCCCCGTTCTCCGCCCGGTAGAAGACCTGCTCCGTCCATGCGTTATCCCGCCGGATATCGGCGCCTGCCTGTCTGGCCGCCGCCCTGAGCGGGCCCACATCGGGGTGATCCCGCCGGACCGGCAGAGGGGATTTTGACGGGTACAGCCTGTACCTTCCGTTTTCCCGCCTTACATAGCCCGCCTTTACTGACGCAGGCACCGCCTTCAGACTTCCATCCTCCGCCGACACCATCCGGATGCCCAGCGCTGCCCGATAATACTTTTTCAGCGGGTCGTCGCTGTCTCCGGCGGGAGAGGCCATGTCTCTGAAATAGATCTGTACGTCCTTCAGGTCCTCGTCCGGACGCATCAGGCCGAAGCCGAGGATCTGCATGTTTTCCCGGACCATGCCCCGGATCGTGGAGCCGGGCAGCATATATCTGCCTCCGCTCCCCCGAAAAAAGTGCGGCGGTCTTTCCCCGTCCCCCACAAATACCGGCGTTTCCGCCGTCATGGTCACATGGAGCTCCCCCGTTTTCAGCCCGGGGTCCATCCTGTCGTGGGGCGGGAGCTGTTCGGGGCTGTCATACGGCAGCAGGACCTTCTCCGAGAGGGGGATAAAATTGTACGGCGCCCGGGCCGCATCGTATCTGACTGTATCCTCCGCCACGCTTACCTCCCCGACCAGCCGCACAGCCTGGTCGTCTTTATATAGGTCTGGCCGTCCTCGTCCGCGTCCAGGTGCTGGCATACGGCGATCTCCGCCCCCAGCCGCGGGTTCTCTATTGGGATCTGTTCCCTTATACACAGGTCACCGCTCTCCCCACGCAGCTGCGCCGCCCGGAGCTCTCCGTCCCTGCGGAACAGGCGGATCTCGCGGTCCGCGTCGAAAAACCGGGCCTCCAGCACCTGCGCCAGATCGACAGTCTGCGGGGTGGGACCCAGCGTCGTCCGGCTCTGGCAGCGGATCAGCGCATAGGGCAGCCGCAGGCCCTGTTCCAGCGCCTGCCCCGCCTCCAGCTCGATCAGTTCCATTTCAAGCACTCCTTCCATGCGCTCTGCCACTCGTCCAGCAGCCCGTCCGGGTCCCGGGCCATTATGGCGTCCCCTTCAAAAAGGACCGCCGCCCGTCTCTCCCCGGGGGCTTCGATCAGAATACGGTCCACCTTTATGTACCCGCGCCCCACCGAGCTGCCGCTCCCCAGCCCGTACAGGCCCAGGCCCATGTCACGCAGGGCGTACAGCAGCAGAGCACACTCTGCCTTCCGCTCCGTCTGCACGGAGATGCTCATGCAGACCTTACCGCTCAGGGGCTCCTCGGTAAACAGGCCCTTTCGGATCACGCCGCCGGTGAACCGGTCGATGCGGATCCGGCTGGCCCGCTGTTTCTGCGGCCGCTCCACACAGACGTCATCCACGCGGATCATGCCGGCCTGCCCGGAGTCTCCCCGCCGGGCCTTGCGGCCAAACAGCTCCTCCGTCAGAGGAGCTTCGACCCCGGCGCTGCGGACGATGCGCATGCACTGGGCCCGGAGCGCGCCCTTCACGGACGAGCCGGGCAGGATCGGTCTGCCCCCCTCCTCGATATTCACATAGCAGCCCTGTCCGCCCTCATACACTCGGGCGGATGCCTTGATCAGGACAGGATCGGCATATCCCTCCACGGTGAAGGTGACCTGCCTGGTCATCTCGCCCCCGGGAAGCGCCAGCTCCTCCCCGTCGTCGCTGTCCGCGAGCCAGGCGGCCCGGTCCTCCGCCTTCGTCAGCTCATATCTGCGCCTGCGCACGCAAAGGCTCAGCCGGCCAAAGCCGACGCCCTTCTGGGCACCCAGCCGGATCTCTCCCCGGTGCAGGGCGCCCAGCATCCCCTCTACCGCGGCAAGCTCGGCGGTATCCCGGCCGTCGCCCAGCCATGTAAGGGTAAAGCTGAGCCGCGACCCGGGCTCCATGTGGGCCATGCCGAACCAGCCATCCGCCGCGCCCCGTCTTTCGTCCAGCCGCAGGCGCGGGCGGACGGTCTGCCGGGAGCCAGCCCGCAGCACAGCGTCCGACACCATCAGGTGCCCCTCGCGGGCGGTGCTGCCGAACAGCTTCTCGGCCAGCTCCTCTCCCTCCGTCTTTTCAAGCCAGCCGCGCAGCGCGCCCGCCAGAGAGCTGCCCTGCACAAAGGCATTGCCGCGGCTGTCCCGCAGCACGTCCTCCGCGCCGCCCTCGGCGCCGCAGGTGCGCAGGGGCGTTACACACTGCGCATCTGCGCTGTACCGCACTGCCGTGGTATATGCCGCCGCCATATTACTCCTCCTCCCTCCGGCTGAAGTCGAACAGCAGGCACAGCAGCTTCAGCCGCTCCGTCATGCCGCCGCCGCAGGATGCCTCTACCAGCTCCTCCATGCCCCGGTCGCCCCAGGGCCCGATCAGCTTTCCCTCCGGGACCGCGAGCACCTCCCGCACCAGCCGGTCGATCTCCCGGAAACGGCTGCCGTGCTTTGCCCCCCGCCCCCGCAGGTTCTTTTCCAAAAATCCCTCCAGCTCCCCCAGCTGTCCGCCGCGCCGGATCGCGCTTTCGCACAGCTCCTGAATGGTCCCCAGCTGACTGGCAGATATCCCGCACGCTTTGACCCGCTCCGCCGTCTCCATGATCCAGCGGCAGCGGGCGCGGCGCACGGCGGCCGCCCTGTTGATGGGGCGATCTTCGCCGGTCCCCTCCGCGGCACCTCTGCCTGAAATGCCCTCGAAAAGCGCCTTCCGCAGGAAAAGGACCTGGCCGAAGCCCTCGGCCCGGCGGATGCCCAGTCCCTCCCGCTCCAGCGCCCGCACCCGCTCCAGCGCCGGAGTGCGGTCACAGCGCAGTCTGAATATGCTGCCCCGGTCATACATGCGCACCGCCGCTTCCCGGCAGCCCCATGTGCGGTTGTATGCGCCGTATTCCGAAACGGACGTGCTGCACACGGCGATCTCGACCCGGCCCACGCCCAGCCTTTCCGCCAGTCTCTCTGTGGAAAGCCCGCAGGGCTCCCCCGCGGCATCCAGCATGGTGAACGGAGATACGGCCAGCAGATAGAGTTCCGGCCCCAGCTCCTCCTGTCTGCGATAGCCGTATTCCCCGCGCCATGCCGGGGCCTGCACCGCCCGGAGATCGAGCACGGAGCATTTTCCGAAGCCCCCATACCGGTCCGCGCCCAGCCACACCGTTTTTGAAAAGGCATCCGCCAGCGCCTGCGCCAGCTCAGGGCGGTCCAATTCGATATAGCCCTCAAAGGTCTGTCCCCTGCTGAGACAGCGGGTCTGAAATATCTCCTTTTTCCCGTCATCCCGTCCCTTGCGGATGCGGATAATGCCCTGCGTCCGCGCGCTCCAGGACCGCAGCCGATCCCCCTCGATGGTGCAGAAGCTCCCCAGCTTCGCCCGCTTCAGTCCCGGTGCAAGAGCGCCGTCCTTCAGCACCGTTGCGAACACGGTCTGCTCCTTATTCTCATAAAAGCCGCTGATGGCGGGCAGCGCCGCCCTCCCATCCGGCGCGGGCAGCGCATCCAAAAAGCGGGTGCCCGGGGCGAGCAGCTCCGCTTTGTGCCGGGCAAACCACTCAGGGCGGTCCTGCGCCAGACGGCTGATGACCATCCCCCGGATGGCGGAGCCTGGAATGTACTCTCTCGTCTCCTGACTATCGTCTCTGCTGCGGGCCGCGTCCGTGATCAGGACCGGGGAGTCCGTCCGCAGGCAATAGCGGATGCAGCGGGTCTCCCCCACTCTCCCCGCAGGGACATCCTCCCGTGCGGCGGGGCCCACCGTGACACGTACCCGTCCGAAGCCCTTTCCCCGCATGGTCCCCATCCATTTGATGGCGGACATGGCGCTTCTCACCAGCTCCTCGTCCTCCCGGGCACAGTCCACCTCGCCCGCAAAGGTCATCCCTCTGCGGATGCAGCTGGCCATGCGCAGAGTTCCTCTCTCCGCCGTTCCGCTCTCATTCAGCGAGGTGAATGTCCTCGTCTCATAGCATTCCTCCGCTGCCGCGGGGGGATCGCACAGCCGGAGCTCTGACAGATGAAGGCGGCGTCGGTCCGCAAGCCCGGCCCAGCCGGGCGCGCCAAGCAGCTCGTCAGCCGTCTCCTTCGTCCCGCCCGTCC
>CAVJLQ010000076.1:0-2543 GCA_963650435.1 Alloprevotella sp.
AGGCTTGGAGAACGGTATTTCAGGCTTCCCCCCTCAGGGGGGAAGCTGTCGAGCGTAGCGAGACTGATGAGGGGTTGACCGGTAGAACGCCGGGCGGATGAGGACATCCGCCCCTGCGGTGTGTAACGTTCGTGTTTTCTCGTAGGGGCCGCTGTCCTCAGCGGCCCGCGGGCGGCCAAAGGCCGCCCCTACGGTGTGCCGCAAGAACGTGCCTATTCCTGTACACGTCCCCCTCATCCGCTCGTCCTCGCAAGCTTCATATCCCTCGTCCCGGCGTATACGCCAGGACTCACTCATTCCGCTGCTCGTCCTCTCCCCAACGTGACCGCTGCGCTGGGTCACGTTGGGGGCCCCGAATGGCCACCTTCCCCCAGGGGAAGGCTTCACGGGCATCAGATCCACCGGTCCCATTCTCTGCCCCCGTCCCGGGACGGAGGCGGGGAATGGCGCCGGAAGAAAGGAACACATCTATGTTTTTCAAAAGCTCCGGCGGGGCGTCCTGGCTGCTGGTCTGCCTGGGCAACCCCGGTGAAAAATACGAAAATACCCGCCACAACGTGGGCTATATGGTGGCCGACGAGATCGGCGAGCGCTGCCGCTCCCCGATCCAGAAGCTGCGCTTCAAGGCCCTGACCGACGTGGTGACCATCGCCGGGCAGAAGGTGCTGGTGATGAAGCCGGTGACCTATATGAACCTGTCGGGAGAGGCGGTGCGCCCCGCCGCCGACTTCTACAAGATCCCCCCGGACCATGTGCTGGTGATCTCCGACGACACCGCCCTGGCCGTGGGCCGGCTGCGCATCCGCCGGGGGGGCTCCGCCGGGGGCCACAACGGCCTGAAGAACATCATCCAGCACCTGGGCACCGACCAGTTCCCCCGCATCCGGGTGGGGGTGGGGGAGAAGCCCCACCCCGACTACGACCTGGCCGACTGGGTGCTGGGCAAGTTCACGGGGGAGGACAAGAAGGCCATGGACGCCGCTGTGAAGCGGGCGGCGGACGCAGTGGAGTGCCTGCTGGCCGAGGGGCCGGACAGGGCCATGAACCGCTTCAACGGCTGAGGGGGCGGCCATGGAGATCCTGACCGTCACCGACATCATCGAGGAGGACTTCGGCTGCGAGGGCCGCCCCGCCGGACAGGAGCCCAAGGTCACCGTGATGGCCCGGGACAGCGCCGGGGGAGAGCGGCAGCTCGTGATCCCCGACCGCCTGGCCTACGACCTGGGCCTGGACACAGGCGTGAAGGTGGCCGTGGACGAGAGCGGGGCGCCGATCCCATATACCAGACAAAAAGGAGACCGCTGTGGGAAAATTTGACGGTGTGCTGCTGGCCAGCGACTTTGACGACACTCTATACGGACTGGACCGGCAGGTCTGCCCCCGGAACCTGGAGGCTCTGGACTACTTCATCGCCCAGGGCGGGCGGTTCACCGTGGCCACCGGCCGGGCCCACACCACCTTCGCCCCCTATGTCCATCTGGCCCCCATCAACGCCCCGGTGGTGCTGTCCAACGGCTCCGCCATCTACGATTTTCAGCAGGAGCGCTTTCTGGTGCAGACCCTGCTGGACCCCCGGGCGCCGGAGGACATGGCCGCCCTGACCGCGGCCATCCCGGAGCTGGGCTTCGAGGCCTATCACGGCGAGGACATCTATGTCTACAACTTCAACGCCGTCACCGCCGGACACATGAAGAAGGTGGGCACCGCCTATACCCAGTGCCCCATCGCCCAAATGCCCACCCCGTGGGGAAAGGTCATTTTGCAGCAGGAGCACGACGTGCTGCTGCGGGCCCGGGCCTGGCTGCTGGAGCACTGCCCGGAGCGGTATGAGGCGGTGTTCTCCAACCGCTACTATCTGGAGCTGACCGACCGGGGCAGCACCAAGGGCAGCATGGTGGCCCGCCTGGCGGATATGCTGGGCATAGCGCGGGAAAATATCTACTGCGCCGGGGACAATCAGAACGACATCTCCATGCTGCAGCTGTCCGCCATCCCCTTCGCCCCCGCCAACTGTGCCCCCGAGGTGCGCCAGTGGGGCGCCCGCGTCCTGTGCCACTGCAACGACGGCCTGATGGGGGACATCGTGGAGATCCTGGATCGGCGGTATTGAGGTCGGCAAGGGCAGAGCCCTTGCTCTGCGGCATGGCCGTCTATGGTATCCCGTAGGGGCCGATGTCCTCATCGGCCCGCCTATCCTATCCACCGCCCCCTCATCCGGCCCTGCGGGCCACCTTCCCCCCTGGGTGGGGAAGGCTTGAGAACGGTATTTCAGGCTTCCCCCCTCAGGGGGGAAGCTGTCGAGCGAAGCGAGACTGATGAGGGGGCAAACGGTAGAACGCCGGGCGGATGGGGACATCCGCCCCTACGACGTGTAGCGTTCGTGCTTTTTTGTAGGGGCCGCTGTCCCCAGCGGCCCGCTCAGGGTCAATATCCATTCCCCTCATCCGTCATCGCCTTCGGCGATGCCACCTTCCCCCCTGGGTGGGGAAGGCTTGGAGAACGGTATTTCAGGCTTCCCCCCTCAGGGGGGAAGCTGTCGAGCG
>CAVJLQ010000077.1:0-3134 GCA_963650435.1 Alloprevotella sp.
CTGCTCCAGCAGGTTATACAGGGTGCCGGAGCCCACCGTCACCCGTCCGTCGGTCATGGCGGGCACCAGATCCAGAATGTCGATGCCGCAGCGCTCCTGCCGCAGACACAGCAGGATGTAAAACATCTGCTCCGTCAGGGTCTGGAATTTCAGGCGGGGCATGGGGTCACCTCCTATTCTCGAATATCGAGTTATCTTGGCACCATCATAACCTCGAATATCGAGAATGTCAAGAGGGCAGAAAAAATTTTCTGCGTTGTCTGGCTGCCCCCCATGTCGTAAGTCTGATGCGTTGTGGGAGAGGGCTTCAAACGGGCGGAAAATGGGGGCGCTCTGGGGGACACAGAAAAGGTGTGGATCTGTTCACAAATTCTGCTTTACTCCCGGTGAGGTTTTGCGTATAATGGTACGAGTCGCAGCAGAGAAAGGAGGACGTGGTCATTCCACCAGAAGCGCCAGCGCTTGCCCTGTCCCGGAACGGCGGAGGCAAGACGACGAGGAGAGGGGAGTATCGAAGGATTCGGCGGATGCCCCTCCGCATGGAGCTCCGGATGCGTGACGCAGTGCTGAAATACCCGGGCGACCGGGGAACAGAGGGCCTGCGGCCGGAGACGAGGAACAAATAGCTGCGAGTTTGTCCTCCCATTTCCGCGCCCCAAGGGGCGCGCCGATCCAGGAGGAACATCATATGTGTGGTATCGTAGGATTCATTGGCGGGGAGCAGGCCGCTCCCATTCTGCTGGAGGGCCTGTCCCGTCTGGAGTACCGGGGGTACGACTCCGCCGGTCTGGCGGTGTATGACCCAGATAAGGGGCTCCAGGTCAGCAAGGCCAAGGGCCGCCTGAAGGCCCTGTACGACCTGACCCACGGCGGTGCCGACGTGAAGGGCACCATGGGCGTGGGCCACACCCGCTGGGCCACCCACGGGGAGCCAAACGACATCAACTCCCACCCACAGGTCAGCCAGTCCGGCCGGGTGGCGGTGGTGCACAACGGCATCATCGAGAACTACCTGCGGCTGAAGGAATTTCTCACCGAGCAGGGGGTCCGCTTTGTGTCCGACACGGACACCGAGGTGGTGGCCCAGCTGGTGGACTACTATTACAAGGGCGACCTGCTGGCCGCGGTGGCCCAGGTGCTGAAGGTGATCGAGGGGGCCTATGCCCTGGGCATCGTCTGCGCCGACGAGCCGGATAAGCTCGTGGCCGCCCGGAAGGACGCCCCCCTGCTGCTGGGCTACGGCGAGGGCTGCAATTTCCTGGCCAGCGACGTCACCGCCCTGGTGAAGCACACCCGGAACGTGAGCTATATGGAGGACGGCGAGGTGGCCGTGCTCACCCGGGAGGGCATCCAGTGCTACGACAGCCTGATGCGCCCCATCCGGAAGGAGATCTCCCGGGTGGAGTGGGAGATCGACGCGGCGGAGAAGGGGGGCTACCCCCACTTCATGCTCAAGGAGATCATGGAGCAGCCCGACGCCCTGCGCCGGTGCATCTCCCCCCGCATCAAGGCCGGGGAGGTGTATTTCCAGGACTTCCCCCTGACGGCGGAGGAGATCCGCGCCTTCAAAAAGCTGTACATCGTGGCCTGCGGCTCCAGCTACCATGTGGGCATGGTGGGCAAGTACAATTTGGAGCGGCTGCTGCGCCTGCCGGTGGAGGTGGCCCTGGCCTCTGAGTTCCGGTATATGGACCCCATCGTGGACGGAAACACCCTGGTCATCGTCATCAGTCAGTCGGGGGAGACCCTGGACACCATGGCCGCCCTGCGGGAGGCCAGACGCCTGGGGGCCAAGGTGCTGTCGATCGTGAATGTGGTGGGCTCCTCCATCGCCCGGGAGTCGGACGTGGTGCTGTACACCTGGGCCGGGCCGGAGATCGCCGTGGCCACCACCAAGGCCTACTCCACCCAGATGGCGGTGCTGGACCTGCTGGGCCTGTATTTCAGTCAGGTGCTGGGCACCCTGCCCAGGGCCGACTATCAGGCCGCCCTGGAGGAGCTGCAGCGCCTGCCGGAGAAGATGGAGCGGGTGCTGGCGGAGAAGGACGAGATCCAGTATCTGGCCTCCCAGTACTTCAACCACGATTCCATTTTCTTCATCGGCCGCAATCTGGACTACGCCCTGGGGCTGGAGGGCTCCTTAAAGCTGAAGGAGATCTCCTACATCCACTCCGAGGCCTACGCCTCCGGCGAGCTGAAGCACGGTACCATCAGCCTGATCGAGGACGGCACCCTTGTGGTGGCTCTGGGCACCTATGGAAAGCTGTTCGACAAGGCCATCAGCAACGTGGTGGAGGTCAAGGCCCGGGGGGCCGATGTGCTGGCCCTGTCCACCGAGAGCCATGAGCAGGAGATGGCCAAACACGCCAACGCGGTGGTCACCGTGCCCGACACCATCGACCTGCTGCTGCCCTCGCTGGGTGTGCTGCCCCTGCAGCTGTTCGCCTACTATGTGGCCCTGCAGCGGGGGTGCGACATCGATAAGCCCCGCAACCTGGCCAAGTCCGTCACAGTGGAATAAAAAAGCGTGCCCGCCCGGCAAAAGCCGGGCGGGCTTCCTCATTAAAAACTGGCCCCTTTATTCTGTATCGTTCTGGATATTGTAAACATGCCAGATCCCGGTATACTGTCCCTAACGACAGGCGGAACACGCCGGAACAGGTGATAACTATGAACGACCGGAAGATCAAAAAGCTCGTGCTCAGCGCCCTGATGGCGGCGCTGGTCTATGTCTCCACCAGCATCATCCAGATCCCGTCCCCCGCCACCAACGGCTATGTGAATCTGGGCGACTGCTTCGTGCTGCTGTCCGGCTGGCTGCTGGGGCCGTGGTACGGCGCCGCCGCGGCGGGCATCGGCTCTATGCTGGTGGATCTGCTGGGCTCTTACGCCCACTATGCCCCCGGTACCCTGGTCATCAAGGCCGCGGACGCCATGGCCGCCGCCCTGATCTTCCGGGCCATGGGCCGCGGCAAGACCGGCATGCTGGTCAGCGGCGTGGTGGGGGAGATCATCATGGTGCTGGGCTACTTCGCCTATGCCGCCATGCTGCTGGGCAAGGGGCTGGCCGCCGCCGCCAGCATCCCCGGGAATATTGCCCAGGGCGTGGCCGGTATCGTGCTGGGCATGGCCCT
>CAVJLQ010000078.1:0-3304 GCA_963650435.1 Alloprevotella sp.
GAGCAGGAGACCGTCCCGGCCCGGCTGGAGCTGACCGCCGCCCAGGCCATGCTGGAGGATGGGCTGAAAAGAGAGCTGGAGCGGCTGGTGGGGGAGGACGGCGAGGTGCTGTCCGTCACCTATACCGCCCGGGCGGCGGACGGCCTGCTGCGGGTGACGGCCCAGGCGGAGTGCCGGGAGGAGATCGGGCGGGAGGTGCCCGCCCCGGAGAGCGACCGGCCGGCGGAGACGGGCGGGCCGCCGGAATAAAAGGTGGGCCGTTCTTGCGCTTGCCCGTTGAAATGGCGGCGGAAATAGGGTATACTGAAAAATTGAAGAAAACGCGGCCCCAGGGCCGCGCAGCATAAAGTGAGGGACGGCATTTGGCAGTACAGAAGATCGAACTGGACGTGCGGACCATGCAGGATCTGTTCGGCGTCGGAGATACCAATATCAAGCTGTTGGAGCGGGAACTGGGCGTTATGGTGGTCACCCGGGACGGCAGCGTAGAGGTGCAGGGGGAGGACGAGGCCCGGGTGGAGAGCGCCATCCAGGTGCTGGGCACCCTGGACCGGATGCGGCAGATCGGCGAGCCCATGAACGAGTTCGCCGTCACCCGGGCCATGGGCTTTGTCCGGGAGGGCGACCCGGAGGGGGCGGTGGCCGCCCTGAAGGACGTGATCGCCTATACCTACACCGGGGCCCCCATCAAGTGCCGCACCCTGGGCCAGCGGAAGTATGTAAAGGCCATGGACAGGAGCACCGTGACCATCGCCATCGGCCCCGCGGGCACGGGCAAGACCTATCTGGCGGTGGCCTCCGCCGTGGCCGCCCTGAAGCGCAAGGAGATCACCAAGATCGTCATGTGCCGCCCGGCGGTGGAGGCGGGGGAGAAGCTGGGCTTCCTCCCCGGCGACCTGCAGACCAAGGTGGACCCCTATCTGCGCCCCCTGTACGACGCCCTGGATGAGCTGCTGGGGCCGGAGACGGTGGCCCGGTATATGGAGAACCGCACCATCGAGATCGCCCCCCTGGCCTATATGCGGGGCCGCACCCTGAAAAACTGCAGGCTCATCGCCGACGAGTGCCAGAATATGTCCCTGAGCCAGCACCTGATGATCCTCACCCGCCTGGGCGAGGGCTCCCAGATGGTGCTCACCGGTGACGTGACCCAGATCGACCTGCCCGACCCGGAGGACTCCGGCCTGGAGCGGTGCGCCAAGATCCTGGACGGGATGGAGGACATCTCCGTCATCCGCCTGTCCGGCTCCGACGTGGTGCGCCACAAGCTGGTGGGGGAGATCGTCAAGGCCTTTGAGAAGCACAGCGCCGCCCAGAAGCAGGAGGGCGGCCAGAAGAAGGATACCTTCCGCGCCGGGCGGAAGTTCCAGAAGAGGTGAGGGCCATGGCAAAGCGCCACTACATCCCCGTGACGGCCACAGTGCCCGGGGTGAACGAGGGCCAGCGGGCCCTGATCCGCAAGGTCATCCGCACCGCCCTGGCGGCGGAGGGGGTGGACTTCCCCTGTGAGGTGGACGTGCTGCTCACTGACGACGATGGCATCCACCAGATCAACAAGGACATGCGGGACGTGGATCGGGCCACCGACGTGCTCAGCTTTCCCGAGTTTGAGCTGACCCCCGGCCAGCTGCCCGCGCCGGAGGACGCCGACCCGGGCACCGGGCTGGTGCCCCTGGGAGATATGGCCATCTCCATGGAGCATGTGGCCGTCCAGGCCAAGGAGTTCGGCCACTCTGGCCGCCGGGAGCTGTGCTATCTGGTGGTCCACTCCGTGCTGCATCTGCTGGGGTACGACCACCTGGACGAGGGGCCCATGAAGGCCCAGATGCGCCAGCGGGAGGAGACCATCCTGGCCCAGCTGGGCATCACCCGGGACAAGTGAAGTCCCTGTGGAAGGCACCCACGGTCCGCCTGTTTCTGGCCGTGCAGGGGGTGCTCTACCTGTGGTTTTTGAGCTGGGATATGCGGGATATGGGGGACACCCGGTGGATCAAATACGGGACCATCGTTCTGTGCTTCCTCTTTGCGGCATATCAGGCTGCCCGGGGCGGGGACAGGCTCACCGCCGCCGCGCTGGCCTTTACCCTGGGGGCGGATGCCTTTCTGCTCCTGCTGGACCGGTATTACCCCCTGGGCATCGGCCTGTTCTGCGTCGCTCACCTGTTTTACCGGGGGCGGATCGGCCGGGAGGGGGGCGGAGCGCATCCCGCCTTTTTGATCCTGCCCGTCCTGTGCGGCCTGCTGGCCGCTCTGGCCCGGTGGGGGGCGGACACGGCCATGGCGGCGGTCTATGCCCTGCTGCTGGCGGGTAATGTATTTTTGAGCTGGCGCCGCCTACACAGCAGGGCGGGACGGCTGCTGGCCGTGGGACTGACCCTGCTGCTGTGCTGCGATGTGTGCGTGGGGCTGCACAACCTGTCCGGCCCTGTGCCGGCGGCGGTCTCTGCCTTTGCCGACATCGGGATGTGGCTGTTTTATCTGCCGTCTCAGGTGTGTGTGGCCCTGTCCGCCGCCCCTGAGCAGTAGAAGTGAGGTTTTTACATGAGAGAGAGCAAGCCCCTGGCCCTGTGGCAGGCCGTGATCACCGCACTGGCGGTGCTGTCGGGCTCCGTGGCCGTGCCCATTGTGTGCCGGCCCTTCTATTACGCCCATATCGCCCCCCTGCACCTGGAGGAGTGGGGGCTGCCCCGGGAAGAGATCTGCCGGGCCTACGACCAGATGCTGGACTTCTGTCTGGGCCTGCGGCCCGACTTTGCCGCCGGTGTGCTGCGCTTCTCGACGGGCGGGGCCTCCCACTTCGCCGATGTGGGGGTGCTGTTCCGGCTGGACCTGTGGGTGCTGGGCCTGTCCTTGGCCGCTCTGGCCGCCACCTTCGTGCTGTGCCGCCGGAAAGGGCTGCGCCCCTACTGCTTCCGCGGCCGCGGCCCGGGCTTTTGGGCTGCCGTGGGGCTGGGCGTCACTTTCCTGGCGGTGGGCGGTCTGGCCGCCCTGGACTTTCAGCGGGCCTTTACCGTGTTCCACGCCCTGTTTTTCCCAGGAAAGACCAACTGGCTGTTCGACTGGCGGACCGACCCCATCATCCTGTTCATGCCGGAGGAGTTCTTCCGCAACTGCGCCCTGCTGATCCTGGCCCTGCTGCTGATGTGGTGCGTGGTGCTCATTCTGGCTGACTCGTGGGCCCGCAGAAAGAGAAGAGCGGCTGCGGCGCGCGGCACAGGCTGTCCCGGCTGCTGCCCGCCTCCGCAGAGCAAAAAAGAGAGAGAAAAGTGAGGTCGTCCCTATGGCACTGATGCCCCATCCCCAC
>CAVJLQ010000079.1:0-8754 GCA_963650435.1 Alloprevotella sp.
GCGGCCTCCTCGATGTGGGCGATGGCGTGCTCCACGGGGCCGGAGAAGGTGTGCATGGGGATGGTCTTGGTGCCCTCGGCGGCCTTGATGGCGGCCTCGGCGGCCTCCATGACGCCGTCGCCCTTCAGGGCGGAGATCTCCACGATCTGGCAGCCCAGCTGGCGGGCCAGCTCCTTCACGTTGATCTCATCGCCGTTCTTCCGCACCAGGTCCATCATGTTGATGGCGATGACCACGGGGATGCCCAGCTCGGTCAGCTGGGTGGTCAGGTACAGGTTACGCTCCAGGTTCGTGCCGTCGATGATGTTCAGGATGGCGTCGGGGCGCTGGGTGATCAGGTAGTTACGGGCCACCACTTCCTCCAGGGTGTAGGGGGACAGGGAGTAAATGCCGGGCAAGTCCATGATGGTCACGTCATCATGCTTCTTCAGCTTGCCTTCCTTCTTCTCCACCGTAACGCCGGGCCAGTTGCCCACGAACTGGTTGGAGCCGGTCAGCGCGTTGAACAGGGTGGTCTTACCGCTGTTCGGGTTGCCCGCAAGGGCAATTTTGATCTGCTTTTCCATAATTCCGCTCCTTTAGTTAGATCGTATTAACCTATGATCAGAAATGAAGAGGTCACTCGACCTCGATCATTTCGGTGTCGGCCTTACGCAGGCTCAGCTCATAGCCCCGGACGGTGACCTCCATGGGGTCGCCCAGAGGAGCCACCTTGCGGACGAACACCTCAGTGCCCTTGGTGATGCCCATGTCCATGATGCGGCGCTTCACAGGGCCCTCGCCGTGCAGCTTGACGACCTTTACCGTCTCGCCGATCTTAACTTCCCGCAGTGTTTTCATGTTTCCGTCTCCTTTATGTATGAAGTGTGGTATGATCAGATCATGATCTTTCGGGCCATTTCCTCGCTGATGGCGACTCTGGCCTCTTTCACCTTTACGATGACGTTCCCGCCCATGGCCGATACGATGGTCACGGGACTGCCTGCGACAAAGCCCAGATCCTCCAGGTGCTTCTTTACCTCGGGGCTGCCCCCCACATGGTGGATCAGCTGCTCCTCGCCCATAGGCGCCAGCATAAGCGGCATCATTGCTCTCCCTCCCGTTTACGCGAGTCTGTGTTTTTCTTTGGTTTGCAAAGACTAACCGGCCGTTAAAAAAATAACGGTTTGAACTCCTTAACCGCACAAGAGTTTAACTCCTCTAACTTATATTGTCAAGCCCCTTTTTTTATTTTTTTCAGGTTTGGGCACTCTCCCAAAGATCCGCCCCCCGAAAGCGGGCTCCTTTGCCGTCTTTTTGCCCCGACATCGGGGCGCGGTACGATTCTTTCCCGTTCAGCTTGCATTTGTCCCGCAGATGTGCTATCCTAAATAAAATCACCCGTTACGGGGCTTTGAAAAGGCGGTGATGCCCCATGAAGATCATGCGCGCGTCAGAAGATTATCTGGAATGTATGCTGATGATGCAGAAGGAGCACGGCTATATCCGCTCCATCGACGTGGCCAATCATCTGGGCGTGACCAAGCCCAGCGTCTCATACGCCACCAAGCGCCTGCGGGAAAACGGCTATATCGAGATGGACCAGGACGGACTGATCACCCTGACCGACCTGGGCATGGACATCGCCGCGAACATGCTGGACCGCCACACCACCCTGACCAAATTCCTCATGGCCCTGGGCATCGACGCCGAGACCGCCGAGACCGACGCCTGCAAAATGGAGCACGACATCAGCCAGAAGACCTTCGAGGCCATCTGTGCCCACGCCCGCAAGGCGCTGTAATATCGATCATAAAAGCGGCCTATGCTTGCGCATAGGCCGCTTTTTTGTCCCGTTTTCAATACTGCTCCAGACATGCCCGGAGAAAGGTATAAAACTGGATCAGCTTTTTCCCGTCTGCCCCGGACTTGTCCAGGGTGGGGTCGTACTCCACGCACTCAAAGCTCACCAGCGCCCCGGTGTCCGCCGCGGCCCGGACGATCTGCCGCACCTGGGCAAAGGTCAGCCCCCCGGGGATCAGATAGCCGGTTGAGGAAAACTCAGTGGGGTCCAGGCTGTCCACATCGAAGCTGATGTGGATCCGCTTTCCCCGCAGCGTCGGCAGCACGCGCTCCATCACTTTATCCGCGCCCATGGCATGGGTCTGCTCCGCGCTGTAGAAGTCCACCCCCAGCCGCTCCATGATCCCCCACTCCGGGGGATCGATGCTGCGCCCGCCGATGATGTGCAGGTTTTTCCCCAGCAGGTCCACCTTGTTTTTCCCCACGGTCAGCTCATCGCAGCACAGGCCGCAGGCGGCGGCCAGATCCATGCCGTGGATACAGCCAGAGGTGGACGTCTTCTCCGTATTGATGTCGCCGTGGGCGTCGATATACAGCACCGCCAGCTCCTCCGCCCCGTAAAACTCCCCCAGGGCAGCCAGGGATCCCATGGCGATGGAGTGGTCCCCGCCGATGATCAGCGGGAACTGTCCCTTCTCCAGGGCGGCCAGCACATTGGCCCGCAGGCGGCGGTCTACCGCCATCACGGTGTCCAGATGCTTCAGATGGGGGGGGTACTCCGTACAGGGCGCCAGCTTCTCCATGGGCATGGCGGCGCAGCCGGGGAACAGCTCCCCCAACCCCGCCGACATCAACGCGTCATAGGCCCCCTCCGTCCCCCGGGTGGGGGAGCCGCAGGAGATCGCCGCCTCGATGATCGCTGCTCGTCTCTTCATCGGGGCACCGCCTTACTGCGCCTTGGGCACGATATGGGCCTGATCCTTGAAGATGCTGTTGGCGGGCACGGTGCCCCGCACACAGGAGGTGGGATAGACGGAGCTGTCCCGGCCGATGACCGTGCCGGGGTTCATCACGGTGTTGCAGCCGATCTCCGCCCGGTCCCCCAGCATGGCCCCCACCTTCTTCAGGCCGGTGGGCAGGCGCTCCTCCCCGTCCCGGATGACCACAAGGGTCTTGTCGCTCTTCACGTTGGAGGTGATGGAGCCCGCCCCCATGTGGGCCTGGAAGCCCAGGATGGAATCCCCCACATAGTTGTAGTGGGGCACCTTGGCCTGGTCGAAAAGGATCACGTTTTTCAGCTCGGTGGAGTTGCCCACCACGCAGCCCGCCCCGATCAGGGCCTTGCCCCGGATAAAGGCGCAGTGGCGTACCTCGGTCTCCGGGCCGATGATGCAGGGGCCGGTGATGCTGGCCGTGGGGGCCACCTTGGCGGACTTGGCGATCCAGATATCCTCAGCGGGGTGGTCGTACTCCTCGGGGGACAGCGTGCTCCCCAGGGAGAGGATAAAGCCGCTGATGCCCGCCAGGGCCTGCCAGGGGTATTCCACCCCCTCCAGCAGGGGGGCAGCCTGGGTGTGGGTCAGGTCATATAGGTCATGGACGGTGTACATGGGATACACTCCTTAACGATCAAGATTCCGGGCCGGGCCCGGTCAGCCCGTTTATTGTATCCTATCGGCGGACATTGGTCAACTGCCCGGGGCAGAAAAAAGCGCCGATCTTCGATCGGCGCTTTTTGTGTATCAGATTCAGGCCAGGGCCTTCTTGGCGGTCTCTGCCAGCTGGGCAAAGGCCTCCTTGTTGTTCACGGCCAGCTCGGCCAGCATCTTGCGGTTGATGACGATGCCGGACTTCTTCAGGCCGTTGACAAAGGTGGAGTAGTTCATGCCGTTGAGCTTGCAGGCGGCGTTGATGCGGGTGATCCACAGCTGACGGAAGTCGCGCTTCTTCAGCTTGCGGCCGGTGTAGGCGTAAACGCCGGACTTCATCACGGCCTGGTTGGCCATCTTGTAGTGCTTGGACTTGGAGCCCCAGTAGCCCTTGGCCAGCTTCAGGATCTTATTTCTTCTCTTGCGCGCCATCATGGCGCCCTTCACACGTGCCATTGTTCGTTTCCTCCCCTTCTCTTACTTGTACAGGATCATGCGCTTGACGGCGGCCTCGTTGGTCTTGTCGGCGATGGTGGTGCCGCGCAGAGCCCGCTTCAGCTTGGTGGTCTTGCCGTGGCCGTTCAGCAGATGGCGCTTCTTGGTCATGGCGCGCTTGACCTTACCGGTCCCGGTCAGAGAAAAACGCTTCTTGGCGCCGCTGTGAGTCTTGATCTTGATCTTCTTGATCTTCGGCATAACAGAAAACTCCTTTTCTTACTTTTTCGCTTCTTTGTTGGTCTTGGGCGACAGGAAGATGGACATGTGGCGGCCCTCCAGCTTGGGGGGCTTATCCATCACGGCGGTCTCGCCGCACTCCTGGGCAAACTTCAGCAGCAGCTCCTGGCCGATGTTGGTGTGGGCCATCTCACGGCCGCGGAAGCGGACGGTCACCTTGCAGCGGTTGCCCTCGCTGAGGAACTTCTGCACGTTGCGCAGCTTGACGTTGAAGTCGTTCACGTCGATGCTGGGGGACATGCGGACTTCCTTGATCTCCACCACGCGCTGGTTCTTCCGGGCTTCCTTCTCTCGCTTGGTCTGCTCAAAGCGGAACTTGCCGTAGTCCATGAGCTTACACACAGGCGGGACGGCGTTGGGAGAGATCTTCACCAGATCCAGCCCCTGCTCCTCTGCCCTGCGCAGCGCCTCCTGCGAGGTCATGATGCCAAGCTGTTCGCCGCTGTCAGAGATCAGGCGGACCTCTTTATCCCGGATCTCTTCGTTGAGTTGATGTCCTGTGTTAGCGATGGGAAAGCACCTCCAAACTAAAATAAAACGCGGCTGCCGAATCGGCACCCGCACCATGAAAGATCTGCGCCGGACGACCGGCGAAGAAATACACTGTTGACCCTTTGGCTCTGGCCTGGGGTGAGGACGGGGCACCGTTCCTGCTTCCTTTTGCTCATATATTGTAGCAGGCCGCCGGGCCCTTGTCAACCGCTTTTTTGAATTTCTTTTCCGCATCCGGGCCCCGCTCTTGCAATTGCGCCGCCTTTCCTTTATAATAGACCCGATCATCCCATTTTATCACACGCGGGAGGGCTTTTTCATGTCTCTGGACGACTCCGTCCGCTCCCTGTTTTCCCGGACCGCCCCCCAGCAGCGGTGGGCCTTTCTGTCCTGTGCTTTGGCGGGCTATCTGACCCATTTATACGCGTTCACCAATCTGGTCCCCAACTCCGACGGGCTCAGCCGCATGTGCGACCCCCAGCAGATGACCGTTTCCGGCCGCTGGTTCCTGCACTATGCCTCCTCCTTCACCGCCTTTACCCAGATGCCCGCGGTCATCGGTTTCTTCTCCGTGCTGTTCCTCTCTCTGGCCGCCGCCCTGGCGGTGAGTCTGCTGCGGCTGAACAGCCGGACGCTGTCCGCCCTGGCCGGGGCGGTCATGGCCGTGTTCCCGGCTATGGGATACACCTATCTCTATCTGTTCACCGCCGCGGCCTACGCCTTCGCCATCCTTCTGGCGGTATGGGCGGTGTGGCTGGCGGCCAGGGGCGGCTGGCCAGCCTGGTGTGCCGGCGCCGCGCTGCTGGCCCTGTCCATGGGCACCTATCAGGCCTACGCCGCCGTGGCCGTCTCCCTGTCCCTGCTGGCGGTGCTGCGCGCCGCGCTGGCCCCGTCCGGAGAGCTTAAAAGCGCCGCCCGCCTGGGGCTGCGCCTGGTGGGTTTTCTGGCCGCCGGCGCTGTGCTGTACTACGTCATTCTGCAAATTTTTCTGAAGGTCAAGCAGCTGGAGCTGCTGGACTACCTGGGCATGAGCCAGACCGGCCCCGCCGCTCTGCTGGGGCAGCTGCCCCGCCTGGTGCTCACCGCCTATAAGCAGGTGATCGCCTTCTTCCTCATCCCCGGGGGCAGCAACTCCTTCACCACCAATGTGTTCGCCGCCCTCACCTTTCTGCTGGCTCTGTGCGCCTGCGGCTGCCTGCTCTCCCTGTGGAGGGACAAGGAGCTGCGGCAGGGCTGGCGCGTAGCCGGGGCCCTGGCTATGCTGGCCCTGCTCCCCCTGGGGGCGGGCTTTGCCCAGATCATCGCCCCCTTCTCCGACGCCACCCCCATCATGAAGTACGCCTATGTGTCCCTGTATCTGGCGGCCATCCTGGTCATCGATTTGGGACTGCCCCATATGAAGGCGGCCACACGGCCCCTGTGCGGCGGACTGACCTGTGCCGCCCTGATCGCGGTGTGCCTGTACAGCGCCAACATGGACAACCTGCTGTATACCGCCTCGGCCCAGGCCCACCGCTCCCTGCTCAGCTATGCCACCGCCATGCTCACCCGCATCCAGAGCTGTCCCGGCTACGACGGGAGCCAGGAGATCGTCATCATCGGCTCCTTCCCCACCGACCGGTTCCACTCCGAGATTGACAGCTACTCCCTCATCGACCACTACAGCGTGCCCATCCACACGGAGGCCCCGCTGAACAAGCATATCTATTACTACTTCAACGACTGGCTGAACGTCCCCATGGCCGAGCCCGACGAGGACACCATGAAGGCCGTGGCCGCCAGTGACGCCTTCCGCTCCATGCCCCTCTACCCCGCCGACGGCAGCGTCGCCCTTCTGGACGGCCGGGTGGTGGTGAAGGTGCAGGAGGAGTACACCCCCAAATCTGATTACGAGATCGCTTACGAGAACAGGAGATGACAGCTGTGGAAAAGACCGGAATGCTGTCCGTGGTCATTCCCGCCTATAACGAGGAGCCCAATATCCGCCCCGCCGTACAGGCCATCGGCGGGGCGCTGGCAAAGGAAAATATCCCCTATGAGCTGGTGTTCGTGGACGACGGCTCCCGGGACAACACCTGGGCCTGTGTGCAGGAGCAGGCCCAGGCCGACCCCCATGTGCGGGGGGTCAGCTTCTCCCGGAACTTCGGCAAGGAGGCCGCCATTTTTGCCGGCCTGGCCCAGGCCGAGGGGGCCTGCGCCGCGGTGATCGACTGTGACCTGCAGCACCCGCCGGAGAAGCTGGCGGAGATGTACCGCCTGTGGCAGGAGGGCTATCAGGTGGTGGAGGGCGTCAAGGTCAGCCGGGGCAAGGAGAACCCCCTGCACACCCTGGCGGCAAAGACCTTCTACTCCGCCATCAGCGGCGCCACGGGCATCGACATGTCCCGCGCCTCCGACTTCAAGCTGCTGGACCGCCGGGCGGTGGATACCCTGCTGGCCCTGCGGGAGAAAAACGCCTTTTTCCGGGCCCTGTCCTCCTGGATCGGCTTCAAGACCGCCCGGGTGGAGTTCGAGGTGCAGCCCCGGATGGAGGGCACCTCCAAGTGGTCCCTGAAGAGCCTGATCCGCTACGCGGTGACCAATCTGGCGGCCTTCTCCTCCGCCCCCCTTCAGATCGTCACCTTCCTGGGCGTGATCGTGTTCCTGTGCTCCATCGTGCTGGGCATCCACTCCCTGTGGCAGAAGCTCACCGGCCAGGCGCTGGAGGGCTTTACCACCGTGATCCTGCTGATCCTGTTCATCGGCAGCATCCTGATGATCTGCCTGGGCATCCTGGGCTATTACCTGGCCAAGATCTACGAGGAGATCAAGGACCGCCCCCGCTACATCGTGGCCGAGCGCTGCGGGGAGGACGAACATGATCGCTAAGCTGAAGCAGTTCTTCGACCCCTCCTTCTTCCGCTTTCTCATCGTGGGGTGCATCAACACCCTGGTGGGCTACGGCGTCATGTTCGGCCTTTACAACCTGGCCGGACTGCACAGCCTGGGCGACACGGGCTACTGGATCTCCTCCGCCGCCAACTATGTGGTGGGCAGCGTCGTCAGCTACTTTCTGAACAAGCACTTCACCTTCCGCAATACGGAGAAGGGCGCCCGGGTGGTGGGTCGGTTTATCCTGAACATCACCGTGTGCTACCTGCTGGCCTACGGGCTGGCCAAGCCCTTCGTCACCTGGCTGCTGGCCGGCTCCGGCCTGAGCCAGCAGGTGCAGGGCAATCTGACCATGCTGGGGGGCTCCGGCCTGTTCGTGGTGCTGAACTATTTGGGCCAGCGCTTCTTCGCCTTCCGGCAGAAGTAAAAAAGAGGGCATAAATGACAAACGGGCCGCCCATCGGCGGCCCGTTTTATTTGTCTGTTCTGTTTTTAACGCTGATCCTCCCCGTCAAACTTCGCTTCGATCTCTTCATTGATCCTGGCATTCATTCCATTCGGGAGCAAGCTCAGATTCTCCTCTTCGATGCACAGGTCTGCGATGTCCGCCTTTTCTCCATACCGCGGGAAAAGAACGAGCCAGCTGCCGTCTTTCTCCTGTTTCTCCCAAATCACGCCCTGCATCCCTTTGTGCACACCATACTTTGTGTATTTAGCTTTTTCCTGCGTCACTTCCACACAGTCCATCATTTTCATTCTCTTTCCTCCGTCCCGGCAGAGCTTAAAAACACAACACTCAAATCATATAGTCGGACAGGCACTCCGGGCAGTCTTGTGTCGTCTTATTATTATGCTCCAGTGCATCAAACTTCGCCTTGATCTGTTCATTGACACTGGCGTGCATAACAGGGATCAGCTTTAAGTCTTTTTCTTCAACGGAAATCTCCGCAATATCATCCTTTTCGCCGCATTGCGGAAAATTGACCAGCCAATGCCCAGATGAGCATTCATCCAAACAGATCCAGCCCTGCATTCCTTTGTGCACACCATACTTTGTGTATTTATCTTTTTCTTGCATCACTTCAACGCAGTCCATTTCTTTCATCTTAATGATCTCCACAGAACAATGCAAATGTCCGCAGTCTGCATCGTCCATCCCGCTAAATCAAATAATTTTCTTTTTTGGTTTCCTCGTATACCACCGTGACTTCGGCTTCTTCCCGCT